>JAAYHR010000012.1 GCA_012735275.1 Erysipelothrix sp. | reverse complement strand
AGCAAATTGGTGGAAACTCAAGATCAACCTTAGGCACAATTACTGAAATACTATCATTTTTACGTCCAATCTATTCCCGTGTTGGAAGTCCACTGACTGGTGCTGCCCATACCTTTTCCTTTAATGATCCATCTGGCATGTGTTTAGCATGTGATGGAATCGGTAAGAACATCTCAGTTATATTTGATAAAGTCATCGATATGAACTTATCCCTTAATGATGGAGCAATCTTATTTCCGGCTTTTGCTAAAGATGGATGGTACTGGCAAATATATGAATCAGTTGAATGGTTCGATATGGATCTACCATTAAAAGACTATCCGGCTGACTTACTGGATAAACTCTTATATGGTGAGAGTGAAAAAGTTCAATTAGTTATTCATAAGAAAAAACCAACTAATATTGAGTATGAAGGTGTTATTACTAAATTTAGACGCTTATATATTGATCGTGACTTATCTGCTCACTCAAAAAGAACCCGTGAACAAGTTGCTGAATATACGCACTTATCAACTTGTCAAACATGTCAGGGACAAAGATATAATGATAAGATTCTAGCTTGTCGTATTAATGGTAAGAATATTGCCGAGATTAGTGAGTTAGAATTAAATGACTTATATACTTTTGTCCAATCGATTACTGAAGCAAGTGTTCTACCGCTAGTTGAAGAGGTTCTAAAGCGTGTCTTACAATTAATTGATATGTCGCTAGGTTACTTAACATTAGCGCGTGAGACCGCAACCCTATCAGGTGGAGAGTCACAAAGAATTAAAATGATGAAACACTTATCATCATCGCTAACTGGATTTGTATATATCTTTGATGAACCAAGTGTTGGTTTACATCCGTATGATGTAGAAAGATTAAATCGAATGTTAGTGTCACTACGTGATGAAGGTAATACGATTCTTGTTGTTGAGCATGATCCTGATGTTATCTTAGCTGCGGATCATATTATTGATATTGGACCTAAGGCTGGAAAACATGGTGGCTATGTTACCTATGATGGTGACTTAGCTGGTTTATTGAAATCTGATACCCTAACTGG
Source organism: Erysipelothrix sp. (assembly GCA_012735275.1). GTDB lineage: Bacteria > Bacillota_I > Bacilli_A > Erysipelotrichales > Erysipelotrichaceae > JAAZDN01. The sequence goes on along the minus strand of JAAYHR010000012.1, from coordinate 1,278 downwards.
TCGCTACTTAAATATTCTTCCAGAGCTTAAAGTTAATCCGCGTTTAGCAAATGATTTCTTTGAACTTAATAATTGTAGTGCCAATAACCTTAAGAATGTTTCAGTTAATATTCCTAAAGGTGTCTTAAATGTAATTTCTGGTGTCGCAGGTTCTGGTAAATCATCATTAATTCATCAAGAGTTTTTAAGTAAGTATCCAGATGCAATTATTGTTGATCAAAAAGCACTCCATGCCACATCACGTTCTAACATTATGACTTATACTGGAATCTTTGATCGTATTCGAACATTGTTTGCAAAAGCTAATGATGTAGATAAAGCATTGTTCTCATTTAATTCAAAAGGTGGATGTCCTAACTGTAAGGGACAAGGCCAAGTTGTTACCGATTTAGCATACCTTGAAGGTGTTGAAATTATTTGCTCTGTCTGTGAGGGGCAAAGATATATTCCTGAAGTATTAGAATATAAGTATAAAGGATTAAACATTGTTGATATTTTAGAGTTGTCAGTTGAAGATGCCAAAGACTTCTTTGAAGATAAAGCAATTATTAAAGTTATTGATGCTCTAATTAAAGTTGGACTTGCTTATATTAGTCTTGGCCAATCATTAGATACTTTATCTGGTGGTGAGTGTCAACGTGTTAAGTTAGCGTCGGAATTACATAAGAAGGGTAATGTCTATATCTTAGATGAGCCAACTACTGGATTACATATGGCTGATATTGAAGCCTTTATGAAAATTATTGATAAGTTAGTTGATAATGATTCGACAGTTATTATCATTGAACATAATGTTGAAATGATAAAACAGGCCGATTGGATTATTGATCTTGGACCAAAAGCAGGTAGTGGCGGTGGTGAGATAGTTTATTATGGATCATTAGCTGGCTTTAAGGAAATAGATAGTTTAACAGCTGATAGAATTTTCAAAAAAAGATAGCAATGCTATCTTTTTTTTCACAGTTAAAGCGATGTTTTACATTGTAATGACTGCTTTTATTGTGAAAATTGTAAATCTCTATTAAGTATTTTATTCACATACTAATTACTTATCAAAACCCTAAAACTAAAGAAAAGCCTTTATCTATAAGTTTTTTCTTTTAATAGGGGCATAGTTAAGACTAGTAAAAATGTAAGTAATATCACCAAATGTAAATTGTTTCATAAATAAATTGTAAATAATCATTATTATTGTTGACTTTACATCATTGGTTGTCTATAATGTTTATTAAGCAGAGATGCTCTTATTTCATGAGGAGGAATAAAATGAAAAAACTT
>JAAYHR010000011.1 GCA_012735275.1 Erysipelothrix sp. | reverse complement strand
TATTAGATGCCTACTTAGATGAACACGGTATTACATTAAAGGATCATGAAATTAGAACTCTTAACTCATTTATTGAACTTTGTAAGAATAACTCGGCTGATCTAACTATTAATTTAGATGGTTTTCATATTGGTTATATAATCCCACAAGTTAGTAAAGAGTTTGATTTACTTCGTATTACAAAAGAAAGAGTTCTTAATATAGAACTTAAGAGTAGATCTACTTTAGATAAAATACAAAAACAACAAAGTAGAAATTACTTTTATCTCCAGTCATTGAACTTAGAGATTTCAATTTTTACATATGTTGAAAATGAAAATAGAATCTACAAGTACGATAATGGTAAAAGTGTCAAAGTATCATTTGATGAATTTTGGTCTGAGTTAATTAAGAGTAGTAACGAGGCACCATGCAATAATATCGCTAATCTTTCTAACCCTAAGTCTACTTAGGAGCAAAATAAAAACTGTCTTTTGTATTAGACAGTTTCTATTGATTATTGATGTTTAAGTACTTCAATTAACATTGGAGTATAAACATGTAAGTCTGGTGGTCTTCTTCCTGAGACGATGTTACCATCAATTAAGGCAGCTTGATCTACCCATGTAGCTCCTGCATGCATTAGGTCATGTTTGATTCCTGGTGTTGATGTAACTGTTCTTCCATCGAGGATATCTGCTGATGATAGTACCCATCCGGCATGACAAATAATTCCGATTAGTTTATTGTTGTCGTTCATGTATCTAACGAAGTCTAATACTTGATCGAATCTTCTTAAGTAGTCTGGTGCCCATCCGCCTGGAATTAGTAAACCATCATATTGTGTAATGTCTACTTCATCAAAGGATAGATCACTGACTGTTGATAGTCCATATTTTCCATTGACTTTCTGGCCTTTACTTTCGGCTGCAATATCAATTTGGACTCCTTCTTCACTTAGTCTTATCATTGGGTAGTGAAACTCGAGATCATCGTATTCATCACTAACGATTGTTAAGACTTTTTTATCTTTTAACATAATTTCACCTCTCTTGAATGCTATACTTATATTGTACATTTTTATTTTACATATTAACAATTTATCGATTTATTCAAGATTAATTAAAGAAAGGTGATGAATATGAATCCATCAAATATCTATGCAATGCGAATGGCGTTATTTATCTTCCCATTCGTTGCAGCAATCTTTTTAATTCCATATTTAATATATCAGTATCAAAGACATGGATCACTAGTGCTCTTTAAGGCTTTTGTTACCTATGCTTTTATATACTACTTAATCAATGCATGTTTCTTAGTTATGCTTCCGCTGTATCCTAGATCGGTTGTAGCGGCATTTACAGGACCGAAATATGATTTGCAATTATTCGGGTTTATACGTGAACTATCAAGGCTAGGGCTTCTAGAAATATCAAGTAAGCGCGATATAATTAACTTAATTACTAATGAGCGTTTCTTAGAACCGTTCTTCAACGTTATTCTAACAATTCCCTTTGGAGTTTTCTTAAGATACTATTTCAAACGCGACTGGTGGGAAGTCATTATTTATTCATTCTTACTATCACTAACATTTGAGTTGACGCAATTATCAGGTCTATTTGGATTCTATTCACGACCACACCGCTTATTTCAAGTGGATGATCTAATGCTCAATACAATTGGTGGAACAATTGGTTATATACTAACACCGCTATTTGTCTTTATGTTTCCTACTAAAGATCGCATGGTTGAAGTGGCTCAGAAACGATCCAATAATGTTGGACCAGTAAGAAGAATCTTAGCTCTAACAATTGATATGGGTATTATCCTAATTATTGGAGTAATAGCATTTAATTTTATCTATAAGGATGTATCACTGCTTAATATCCTTAAGAACTACCCTAAGTATACGAAGGAGTTAATTACATCTAACTTTGTCTACTTAAGCTTTACCTTAATGTATCTCTTCTTTATGCTCTTTGTGCCAGCAGTATTAAATGGATCAACAATTGGTAAGAAGATTGTTAGAATAAAACTAGTTAACTCAGATGGCTCAAAACTATCATTTACAAGACTACTCGGTTATACAACCTTTACCTTTGTGATTGCGAATATCTATTATGTATCACTACTAATCTATTTAAATCTATTTGATAGCCCATATATTATTAGCTTTGCGATAGAGTATAATTTCTATATTATCTATGGAGTTACAGTTGTACTGTTAATGGCATATACATATAATGCCCTCATGTATAAGCGTACTCTTCAAGAATCAATATCAAGAACAAAACATGTCACAATCTAAGGGGAAAAATATGAGTAATAAAAACGTAAATAAAATATATCTAGGAGCTGTTGGAAGTGGACTACCACTCTTAACTAAGATAAAAGACTATCTAGAAGATGAATATGAATTAATGGACTTTTCAGATAATGATAAAAACTATGTTGAGATTGGGGCGGAAGTTGGAAAAGCTGTCAGTCAAGATCAAGACTCATTTGGGATTATTATCTGTGGTAATGGCTTTGGCATATCATATGGAGCTAATATCTATGATGTTCGCGTATCAAACTGTATCAATCTTGAACAAGTCATCTCAACAAGAGAAGGTAATAATGCAAATGTCTTAGCTTTAGGTGCTAAGTTTGTTGATGAAGCAACTGCCCTTAATATGGTAGAGACTTTTATAAGTACTAAGTTTGCTGAAAATATTGATCAGGATACTAAAGAATTTCTACAAGATTCATTTGATCAAATAACAAAATTAAGAAGTATTTAATAGCAATAAGTAACTACTCAAACAAGAGTAGTTTTTTCTTTGTAGGAGTATAATACATATGTTACAGATTTGAATAAAATAAAAAGGCACCTTTGTTATAATATTTTTGCAGAACTAATAACGGAGGTGCCCATGGCTATTATAACTGAAGAAATGAGATTTAGAAAACGACTTTGTGATTTTGCATTAAAACACGGAGTTACTAAAGCGGCAAGGCGCTATAACACTAAT
>JAAYHR010000010.1 GCA_012735275.1 Erysipelothrix sp. | reverse complement strand
TTGGACAAGCAGATATTAAATTTGATCTAGATTCTGAATATGATGTTGCGATTATCGGTGGTGGACCAGCAGGTGCATCATCAGCAATTTATTCAGCTAGAAAAGGTTTAAGAGTAGCTCTAATAACTGATCGTATCGGTGGTCAAGTTCTTGAAACATCTTCAATTGAAAATGTGATCGGAACACCGCAAACAGAAGGTCCAAAATTAGCGGCGTCATTACACCAACATATGAAAGACTATGAAATCGATATTATCGATGGTCATTCAGTTGTCAACGTTAAAAAAGAAGATCTAAGTATATTAACACTTGATAATAATCAAACACTAAAAGCAAAAGTATTAATTATTGCTACAGGCGCAAGATGGAGAAATGTTAATGTACCAGGTGAAGCTGAATTTAAAAACAAGGGTGTTGCTTACTGCCCACACTGTGATGGTCCTTTCTTCAAAGGTAAAGATGTTGCAGTTATTGGTGGAGGGAACTCTGGTATTGAAGCAGCAATCGATTTATCAGCTGTAGCAAATAAAGTTACAGTTGTTGAATTTGCGGAAGAATTAAAAGCTGACGGCGTTCTACAAAATACATTAGCGAAATTAGATAATGTTTCTGTAGTCTTAAATGCAGCAACGTCAGAAATTCATGGTGATACATCAGTTACTGGTATGTCATACAATGATCGTGCAACTAATGAAGCACACAAATTAGACTTAGATGGTGTCTTTGTTCAAATTGGATTAGTACCTAATACAGAATTCTTAGGTGATCTATTTGATAAAACACCAATGGGTGAAATTATCGTCAACAATGTTGGTGAAACATCAGTCCCAGGAATCTTCGCAGCCGGTGACTGTACAGATTCAGCATTTAAGCAAATCATCATTTCAATGGGATCAGGTGCTACTGCAGCACTAGGTGCCTTTGATTACTTAATGAAATTATAAAATGACTCAATCTAGTTATACTAGGTTGAGTTTTCTTTTATTTTATATGGACACTTTAAGTGTACTATCTGAATAAAGCGTGCTAAAATTAATTAGTTAGAAGTAAAAAAAGTTAGCTACGATTTAGTAACTAACTTTACTTTGTGTAATGCTTCAGCATTTCTTTAATAAATAATTCTTTAGAATAATCCTCATGATTTACCAACTTAGTATGTGTATATTTAATGGCGCTGACTAATCCATCAATATCTGCTTGTGGGACAATGACGGCGTCCTTAATTTCCTTATTACCGCCTGTGTCGTAAGCTATCAGGGGCGTATTACATGCACGTGCCTCTAAGTTAGTCGTTGGGTAATTATCCTCGTAGGTAGGGTTTATGTAAGCCAAGGCTAGTGAGTAATATTTAGCTAACTCATCAGCATTTGATGTTCTTTTAATTCCAATGACATTACTAGGTAGTTCTGAAATTTGCTTATCAGTAAGACCAATTAATATGACCTTATAAGTATCATCTAATCGATTTGCTAACTCTAACATATCAGCTAAGCCTTTTTCTTTGGTCCAAACATTCGCAACCCCTAAGATAACTTTATCATCTTGATAAAGTTTAGCTAAGTCATTATCTTTACGTTCATAGAAGATTGATGTATCAATTCCATTGTGGACAACTTCGATTGGATACTCTTTTAAGAAACTTGTTTCCATAATATCTTTTAGCCATTTAGATGGTGAAATAAAAGTTAAATTATTAAAGTCTTTAAAACTAGATTTCTTCCATTCAAAGTTTTTACTTTGACGTTGGAATCCTTGTGAGATTGGATAAGCTTTAGGATTATTACTAATAACACAACCATCATCCCATACTTTACAGCCTGCATAGTCAAAGGAAGCGTTAGAGCCACTAATTAACCAAGAGTCATGTAGAGTTACAATTATCTTAATTGGCATTAGCTTAAGCTTATTAAGTAAGAGCGGGACATTTAAATAATAGCCATGTAAATTATGGATATGAATGATATCAGGATTAAAATTCTTGATATCTTTAATTAGGCGTTTGGTTTGATGAGTTGAATGCAGTCCATGACGATCAAATAAGCGTGACATAAAGTAGTGAAAACCAAATGATATATTAGACTTAATTGAAAAAGTATTACTTGAATCAAGTGGGACTTTTCGACCATAGGCAATTCGTGTTTGATGATTATTTAATAATAGTTCATTTGATAAATCTCGAACGATTTTACCAGTTGATCCATAATCAACTACCGAATTAATAAAGTATATTTTCATGTTTTCACCTCCCTCTAATTTTAGCATATTAGAGACTGGAAAGATAAATAATAAAGGAGCACTATATGAATAACCAAACAATTATCGAGCAAATAGAAAGCGCAGTAAATAATAAGCAAGTCAATCAAGAGACCTTAAGATTAATGTTAGAAAATATCGGAAATATTGATGGCTACTTAAGAGATGATATTATCTTTGAATCTCTTTACTATATCCTTGATGAAGATATTATTAGTAGCGAGGATAAAATATTTATTCTAGATTATATATTAGAAAATAATCTACCATATTTTGATATTGAGAAAATAGCTAGTGATGGTGTCTATACTCGCGCTTTTACTGCCCTACTCTTAGTTGAAATATTAAAAAATCATTATCAAGCTAATTGGATAGATAAGACGGTTGAGTCAGAGCTAATTAAGATGTGTATGGAATATCTCTTTGTTGAACAAGATCAAAGCGGGAAAGATCCAGTTAAGGGCTGGTCACATGCCTTTGCCCATGGAGCTGATTTAATTGGTGCCTGCACGATGTCTGACTTCTTTACTGATAATGAAGTTAAAGTCTTTTAGAGATCCTTCAACATGTTTAAATTACTAAGGAAGGCTTTCTTTATAGTGAAGAAGGTAGATTTGCGTGAGCTACATTAAATTTAATTAAATCTAATAAAATAACTAATGAAGATTTAATAACTTTTATCGAAAAGAAAAATGAATATATTGATGAGTTAAACGTCTTTAAAGTGAATTGGAATAACTATTTAACTAGTCTTTATTTCACTTTAGCAAATGAAAATCTCCTTAATGATCAGTTAAAAATACGATTGAGCAAGCATTAA
>JAAYHR010000009.1 GCA_012735275.1 Erysipelothrix sp. | reverse complement strand
CTAAAAGATGGAGTTATTTTAGATGACAACCGTATTCAAGCGGCTTTACCGACAATTAATTATTTAATTGAACATGACGCTAAAATTATTTTAATGTCGCACTTAGGTAAAGTTAACCATAAAGATGCTGCTGCATTAGAAAATGATAAAGCAGCTAAATCTCTAGAAGTTGTAGCAAATAGATTAGCTGAGTTAGTTGATACAAAAGTATTATTTGTAAATGAGACGCGCGGCGAAAAACTAGAGACTGCAATTAATGAATTAAATAACGGTGAAATTGTTGTAGTTGAGAACACAAGATTCGAAGCAGGCGAAACGAAGAATGATCCAGAATTAGCTAAGTATTGGGCTAGTTTAGGTGACTTATTTGTAAGTGATGCTTTCGGGACAGTACACCGTGCCCATGCTTCAAATAAAGGTATTGCTGAATATTTACCATCAGCTTTAGGTTTCTTAGTTGAAAACGAAGTTGAAATGTTAAATAAAGCAGTATACGATGCGGAAAGACCTGTAGTCGCTATTATTGGTGGTGCGAAAGTTTCTGATAAAATTTTAGTTATCGAAAACTTATTGAAAACTGCTGATAAAGTTATTATTGGTGGCGGAATGGCTTACACATTCTTTAAATCGCAAGGTAAAGAAGTTGGTGACTCACTGTTAGAAGAAGATCGCGTTGAAATAGCAAGAGAAATATTAGAAAAAGGTAAAGATAAGATTATCTTACCAGTTGATAATGTTGTTGCTAACGCGTTTAACGATGCAACAGAAGTTAAAGTAGTTACTGACATACCAGTAGGTTTCCTAGGTTTAGACATTGGACCTAAATCATTAGAGTTATTCGCTAAAGAATTAGAAGGCGCTAAAACAGTTATTTGGAATGGTCCTATGGGAGTATTTGAAAACCCTGACTATGCTAAAGGTACTATTGGAATCTGTGAAATCATTGCTAAATTACCAGGTGTATTTAGTGTAATTGGTGGTGGAGATAGTGCTTCGGCAGCTATTAATAATGGATTCGCTGATGACTTTACACACATCTCAACAGGTGGTGGAGCGTCATTAGAATTTATGGAAGGGAAGGAGCTTCCTGGAATAGCTATTATCCAGGACAAATAAAATATGAGAAAACCGATTATTGTTGGAAACTGGAAAATGAACAAAACTAATACAGAAGCTATTGCATTTGTTTCAGCAATTGAAGAAGTATTACATGATCAAGCTGATTTTGGAATTGGAGTTCCATTTGTTGCTCTTAAAGATGCACAAGCAACTTCAAAAAATCTGATTATTGCTTCACAAAACGTACACTTTGAAGATAGTGGTGCTTACACAGGAGAAATTTCTGTAGCAATGCTAAAAGATATTAATGTTAACTACGCAATTGTTGGACACTCTGAAAGAAGAGAAATGTTCAATGAAACTGATGAAGCAGTTAACAAAAAAATCAAACAGTTAACAGTAAATGGCTTACATGCAATCGCATGCTGTGGTGAAACATTAGAGCAATTTGAAGCTGGTGACACTGAAAAAGTTGTTAGAGCTCAAGTTTCTGGAATGTTAGCTGACTTATCAGCAGACGTTGTTTCAGAATTAGTAATTGCTTATGAGCCGATTTGGGCAATTGGAACAGGTAAGAGTGCAACTATGGAAATCGCTCAAGATACTTGTGCAATTGTTAGAGATCAAGTTAAAGTTTTATATGGTGACGATGTCGCAGCTAAAGTCCGTGTTCAATACGGTGGATCAGTTAAACCTGACAACATTGCTGCATATATGAGCCAAGAAGATATTGATGGAGCACTTATTGGTGGAGCCTCATTAGAAGTTGCATCATTTACTGAAATAGTAAATGCTGTTAAGTAGTATTAGATTTAATCAATTAAAATTAAATAAAAAATAAAAGGAGAAATAAATTATGCCAATCATTATTGACGTTTTAGCAAGAGAAATTATTGACTCAAGAGGAAATCCAACAATTGAAGTTGAAGTTTTAACAGATTCAGGTGCTTTCGGTAGAGCTGCAATCCCTAGTGGTGCATCAACTGGAGCTCGTGAAGCTTTAGAATTAAGAGATGGAGACAAGTCTCGTTTCGGGGGTAAAGGTGTATTAAAAGCTGTAGATAACGTAAACGATGTTATCGCTCCTGAATTAATTGGTATGGACGTAACTGACCAAGCAGCAATTGACAGAATGTTAATTGAATTAGATGGTACAGACTTCAAATCAAATCTAGGTGCTAACGCAACTTTAGGTGCTTCATTAGCATCATTAAAAGCTGCTGCTGACTTCTATGGTCAACCACTATACAAATATATCGGTGGACACAACGCACGTGTTATCCCAGTTCCAATGATGAACTTCATTAACGGTGGATCACATGCTGACTCATCAGTTGACTTCCAAGAGTACATGATGATGCCTGTTGGAGCTAAAGACATTAGAGAAGCTCTAAGAATGGGTTCTGAAGTATTCCACGCATTAAAAGACATTCTTTCAGAAGAAGGACACGTTACTGCAGTTGGTGATGAAGGTGGATTCGCTCCAAACTTACCAGATAACGAAGCGCCAATTCAATACATTTTAAAAGCTGTTGAAAAAGCTGGATATAAACCAGGAGATGACGTAGTAATCGCATTAGACGTTGCTGCATCAGAATTCTACAATGAAGAAACTGGCTTATACGAACTGAAAAAATCAGGCGGCGGAACTAAAACAGTTGATGAAATGATCGACATGTACGCTGAATGGACAGAAAAATACCCATTAATTTCAATCGAAGACGGTTTAGCTGAAGACGATTGGGACGGATGGAAAAAATTAACTGAAAGATTAGGCGACAAAATCCAAATCGT
>JAAYHR010000008.1 GCA_012735275.1 Erysipelothrix sp. | reverse complement strand
GGTTTAAGAACTGCGGTTATGAGCTTACTACAATCTGAAGATGTGGTGAGTCTTAGATCCGAGGGAATTGAATTTAATACATTAGATGAAGATGGCAATAAAAGAACAGAAGATGAACTTCAAGATGATGCTATGAATGTTGCGCTTTCGTGGGTTCCTAAGCTTAGTGCAAAGATGAATACCTATCTTATTTACAGAGAGATTGAATTTACTCTTTATGACAAAGATGGACAAACTGCCACATATTACTTGTATTTCTATTAAATGTTTGGCAATGTAACGAATTATGATCATACAATAATCGCTGAATTTAATTATTATTTTTATTGAAAGAAGGTTTAAACATGTTTAAAAAGAAAAACATACTTAAGATATTATTAGCCTTTTTACTTCTATTTATATCTCCTCTGTCAGCTTTGGCAGAGGGGCCACCACCGCTTACAGGGATCGTTGTGGAGATTGATGACAAAAATATAATAGTGGATATGTACGATTATTCTGTGGCTTTTGCCTTACGCACAGAATCACCTTTATATAACTATCTAATTAGTGATGGGGGTATTCGAGTGGTTGGGTACGAGTCAAACGAAAAGTATATGGACTCGTATGATTATGCTGTATCTTTTGCTATATACGGCGCATCGGGTGCAATTATAAATACAGAGGCTCTTGCCATGGAGGATATAAGAGATTATTTTGTTTTTAAAGGATTCGATGATATAGGAGACCCGATATTAGTACCTCTTTTTGAATCAGAAGCATTAAGGGTCAAATTAGAACATATAAAGACACTGATTGAAGGTAATTATTCGACGGACAGTTGGTCAAATTTACAAACAGTAGTTTCGATAGCAACTGTGATATATGAGGATGAAAACTCCATTAATGATGATTACAAAAATGCTGTAATTGATCTGGATGGAGCAATTAATGCATTACAATTTTCAAAAACTTTGACAGAGGAAAAATTTTATACGTTAGTTCAAGAAGACTATCTTTATGATGAAGCTGTGATCAAATTCAGATTAAATGAAGATGGTGAAGATGAGATTATTGGATTGTTTTTGACTACAGATGTCAATCAGATTATTAATCTAGCAGAAGATCTTTTCGCTAGTGTTTTGCCAGAGGCTGGTGTTACTGGGATAACAATTAATGGTGAATACTATGAAATCAAGGAAGAAAATATAGTTCAAATAGCTAAAGCGGTTTTAGATGCGATGGAAGCCAGCCCAAGCAACCCTGATTCTTTTCATGGTGTTTCAGTTTCCTTTATGGGAACTATCGGTTATGAAGGATATGAGTTGATTGATAAAGAGTTTATCTCATATTTCTATGTCGCAGAAGTATTTGCTGAGGAAATACAAGCAGCAATAGATGAGTTGCCAGAAGTGGATGAAGTTAGTTTAGAGGATAAGGGAAAGATTGTTTCTGTAAGAGAGAAGTTAGATGAAGCAATCGTAATTCACCCTGATTTTGGTGTCCACTTTGCTAATGAAATAGAAAATCTTGATAAACTTGAAAACAAAATAGCTGACCTAGAAGCAGAAGATGAAGCCGCTGAAAGAATAGCGGAAGAATTTAAAATTACTCATGCTGGTGTTCTATATAAAGAAGTTGAGAATATACTAATTGCGGATAAAGCAGCATTAAATATTGCTTTATTTGAATATGATGGACTGTCTGATTTAGTACAGTCAAAATTAGCAGTTGAAATTAGTCTGTTAGATGAGTTGCTAATTCAGATTAATAGTTTAGAAGATCAGGTAGACAATGTAAAAACATCTATTACAACACTTCCTAAACTCGAAAAACTTACTTTAGAAGATAAATCAGTTGTGGTAGCAGTAAGAACAGCTTATGATTTATTGACTTCTGAACAACAAGGGTTAATAGATAATTATGAATATTTAATCAAAACTGAGGCTAAAATTGTAGAGTTAGAAGATGATCTCTCAGCAACTAATGAAGCAAATACTTATAGACTTATTCATGAAGATATTCTTGGAAGATTAGTTGAAGATATACTAATTGCAGATAAAGATGCGGTAACAACAGCATTAACTGATTATGATGAACTATCCGAGTTAGCACAGTCTAAATTATCAAATGAAAACTCGTTATTAGGAGAATTATTAATTAAAATTGTAGGTTTAGAGGAAGAGGTGGAAGTTGTAAAATCGACTATCGCGACACTTCCTAACCTTGACGAGCTTACTTTAGATGATAAAGTATCTGTTGTATCATCAAGAGAAGCTTACAAATTATTAACTTCTGAACAACAAGAACTGATAGATAATTATGATGAGTTAATTTCAGCAGAAGCTAGAATTGTTGATTTAGAAGCAGAAAAAAATGCAGAACAATATAGAAATACTCATGCTGATATTCTAGTTAAAGAAGTTAATGATGTCCTAATCGCAGATAAAGATGCGGTAACAACAGCATTAACTGATTATGACGAATTATCTGATTTAGAACAGTCTAAATTATCAAATGAAAATTCGTTATTAGGAGAATTATTAATAAAGATTAAAGGTTTAGAAAATCAAGTAGAACAAGTAGAATATATGATTCATGTACTCCCTGACCTTCTCGAACTTGATTTAGGTGATAAATCATTCGTTGAAGCTGCTAGAGAGGCTTACGAATTATTAACTTCTGAACAACAAGGGTTAATAGATAATTATGACGATTTATTAGTTTCAGAAGCTAGGATTGTAGAATTAGAAGCTGAAGGAGAAGCAGAACAATTTAGAAACAAACACCTAGGTATACTTTCTAAAAATACTAGCAATGTACTTATTGTAGATAAAGATGCAGTAAATGCAGCATTACTTGATTACGAAGAATTATCTACGTTAGTACAGTCTAATTTAACAGTTGAAATGACATTGTTGGATGAGTTGTTAACTCAGATTGAAAGTTTGGAAGATGAAGTTACTGAAATAAATGTTTCTATCACAAAACTTCTTAAACTCGAAGAACTTACTTTAGATGATAAACCAACAGTAGATGCGATAAGAGATACTTATGATTTATTGACTCCTGAACAACAAGGGTTGATAGATAATTATTCAGCTCTAGAAACAGCAGAAAGCAAAATAATGTCATTGCTTGTTGAACAAGCTAAGAATGAATTGGCTAAAATTGCTGGGGACAAAACTTTAGAGTTAAATGAGATTCCTCAAGCGGATCCATCTTTTTATGTGGAAACGAGAACTCTAACAGTTACGATTCAAGATAAGAATGCATCTTTACTATCGATACACAATACAGGTGTCATAAGTCTTCTTGGTGAAGTAGAGTCTGTACGAGGATATAGCCTTGGTGAAATTGAGAGAGACTTTTATGATGT
>JAAYHR010000001.1 GCA_012735275.1 Erysipelothrix sp. | reverse complement strand
CAATTGTGATTATACCAATTGTTAAGTCAGCATCTTATATGCTGAGAAAACGACTACTCTATACCGCAATTACAAGATCGAAAAAGAACTTACTCTTAGTTGGCTCACAAAGCTTATTTATGGAGCGGATTCAAAAGGAAGATGACCATGAACGTTTAACAACCTTGGTTTCTTCAATTAGACAATTTGAATACATTGATTAAGCATTATTAATTTTAAAGAATGGTATAATATTTAATGAGATTTAAGAAGGCGAGGAAGTTATATGGAGAAGAGTAAACAAGTGGAATTATTTAAGTTTGTTGAGGATAATGATATTGCTCAAGCAAAAGCTTTAATTGATTTAGATATTGATGTTAATAGTAAGAATGCTGCTGGGACGACTGCTTATTTATTAGCTGCGAGTCTTGGAAGATATGAAATATTAAAATATATGTTAGAACATGCGAAGATTGATTATTCTGTTCGTGATGCTTATGGTGCGAGTGCTTTAATTTTGGCGACAAAAGCGGGTAAGCTTAAGAGTGTTCAACTATTATTAAAAGCAAGTGAAGAAGATATTGATAATCAAGATGATCTTGGCTTTACGGCATTAACTAATATTGTTATAGTTAATGATAGATCTCAGGTTTTTCCAAAGATCGCTAAATTATTACTTGTAAATGGTGCTAATGCTGGATTACAAGATAAAAAGTATAAGACCGTTATTGAGTATGCTAAGGAAAATGATTATGTTGAAATTATTGAGTTACTACTAACAAGTAGATCGGCTTATGTGAATTTCTAGTTTGGTGGATAAGATGAAAAAGTATTTAGTTTTATTGCTAGGCTCAATCTTATTATTAGGATGTGGCATCATGATTGATGACCCTTATGATAATAAGCCAGTTGAGAATGAGCAAAATAATGATCAAGAAAATAAAGAGGAGAATGAAATTATGTATAAAAACCCAATTGCGACAATTAAATTTAAAGATGTCGGAGAAATGAAATTTGAATTAAAAGTTATGGATGCACCACAGTCTGTTTACAACTTTACAGAATTAGCTAATAAAGGTTTCTATGACGGATTATTAATGCATAGAATTATTAGAGATTTTGTTGCTCAAGGTGGAGATCCTTTAGGAACTGGAACAGGCGGACCTGGTTATTCAATTAAAGGTGAATTTACTAATAACCGTGTTGATAACCCAACGCAACATGATAAGGGGGCAATCGCATTTGCTCGTTCAATGGCTCGTGACTCAGCAGGCAGTCAGTTCTATATTGTAACTGGTAACTATGATGCTAACAACATGGCGCGTATGAATGCTGATTATGCAGCGTTTGGTAATTTACTAGAAGGTGAAGATGTATTAGACTTAATTAATAATGAATATGCTTCACAAGATGGTAATCCTGCTAAAGTGTTAATTGTTGAATCGATTACTGTTGATACTTTAGGCCAAGATTTACCAAGTCCAGACAAAATTAACTAGTAAAAATATCTAATTAATATTTTTAATAAGTATGGTATAATACATTTATAAACATTGATAAAGATGAGTAAGTAAAATAATCTTTTTTAGAGACATAAGGCTTGGTGAAACTTATGATGATTATTTACTGAAGCTACTTTGGAGTGAAACTAAAGTTTCCGCGTATCTGCGTTAAAGATTATTAAGCGTCCGCCAAGATGGTACCGTGATTATTCACTTTTGGTAAGACGTTTTTTTATTGGAGGAGAAGAAATGAAAAAGTTAAGTACAAATGAAATTAGATTGCTATTTTTAGATTATTTTAAACAAGAGGGCCATATGGTTGAACCAGGTGCTTCTTTAGTACCGCATAATGATCCAACTTTATTATGGGTTAATAGTGGTGTTGCTGCTTTAAAGAAATATTTTGATGGTTCGGTTATTCCAAGTAATCGTCGTATTGTTAACGTTCAAAAATCAATTAGAACTAATGACATTGAAAATGTTGGTAAGACAGCTCGTCACCATACATTCTTTGAAATGTTAGGAAACTTCTCAATTGGAGACTATTTTAAAGAGGAAGCGATCTTATTTGCGTGGGAGTTTTTAACATCCGACAAGTGGATTGGTATGGAAGTTGATAAGATGTATGTTTCTATTCATACAGATGATACGGAAGCTTTCCGTGTTTGGACAGAAGTTGTTAAATTAGATCCAGCGCGTATTCTTAAAACTGAAGGTAACTATTGGGAAATTGGTGAAGGTCCAGCTGGTCCAAATAGTGAAATCTTCTATGACCGTGGTCCAGAATACGATCCTGAAAATATTGGTGAGCGTTTATTCTTTGAAGAAATTGATAATGATCGTTACTTAGAAGTTTGGAACGTTGTCTTCTCACAATATGATGCCAAAGCTGGAGTTCCTCGTTCTGAATATCAAGAACTACCACAAAGAAATATTGATACGGGAATGGGACTTGAGCGTTTAGCATGTCTTGTTCAAGATGTTGAAACAAACTTTGATATCGATGTTTTCCAAACAATTATTAAAGATATTGAAACTTATGCAAGTGTTGCTTATGCTAGTGATCAAGCAGAATCATTTAAAATTATCTCAGATCACTTAAGAACAATTGTCTTTGCTCTAACAGATGGAGCTATGTTCTCAAATGAAGGGCGTGGATATGTCTTACGCCGTCTTTTAAGAAGAGCAGTCCGTCATTCTAAGCAAATTGGTATTAGTGACCTATACTTATACAAGCTAGTTGATACTGTCGCTAAAGCAATGAGTGACTTCTACCCAGAATTAAATGATCGTAGTGAATATGTTGCGAAATTAATTAAAACCGAAGAAGAAAGATTCTCATCAACATTACATGCTGGTGAAGAGTTATTAAGTGAAGCACTAGAAGCAAGTGAGAATAAAGAGTTAACTGGTGAAGTTGCCTTTAAACTTTATGACACATATGGGTTCCCAGTTGAATTAACGGAAGAGATTGCGAATGAATCAGGATACACAGTTGATATGGTTGGTTTTAAAGCTAACATGGAAGCACAAAAAGAACGTGCTCGTCAAGCACGTAAATCAGTTGACTCAATGGCAAGTCAATCAAAAGACTTATTAGAGTTTACTGAAGTGTCTGAATTTGTTGGTTATGATCAATTAGAATTTGAAACATCAATTATTGGAATCTTTGTTGATGGTGAGCAAGTTAGTGAAACTAATGAAAACTGTTCATTAATCTTTAAAGAAACTCCATTCTATGCTGAAAGTGGTGGACAAGCTGGTGATAGTGGTCAAGTCTTAATCAATGGTCATGCCCTAGAAGTTATTGACACAATTAAAGCTCCTAACGGACAGGCATTATCAATTGTTGAATCATCAGACTTAGTTAAAGTTGGCGATAAAGTTAAATTAGTTGTTGATCGTTTAAAACGGGAACATACGAAACGTAATCACTCGTCAATTCACTTAGTACACTCGGCATTAATCAAAACATTAGGTGATCATGTTGCGCAAGCGGGATCATTTGTAAATGATAAGTATGCTCGTTTAGACTTCTCACACTTTGAAAAGTTAACTGATGAGCAAATTGAATCAATTGAAAGTCAAGTTAACTACATGTTAGATAATGCAGCGAAAGTTGATATTGAGTATATGGATACTGAATCAGCTAAAGCATCAGGTGCAATGGCACTCTTTGATGAAAAATACGGTGATGTAGTTCGTGTTGTAACAATGGGTGAGTTCTCGAAAGAATTATGTGGAGGAACGCACGTTGATAATATTGCTGAAATTGGAATCTTTAAGATTTTATCAGAAGAGTCAGTTGGTAGTGGTGTTAGAAGATTATCATTTACAACGGGACAAAATGTTTATAATCAAATGTTATCACTAGAAAACTTTGTTGATGAAATTCAAGAAACTGTTGCGGTTAAACAAGCAAACCAATTAATAAGTAAACTTGAAGAATTAATTAATGAAAATAAAGAATTACAAGCAGAAGTTGATTCACTAGCGAAAATGAAACTAGATAAAGATGTTGAGCAATTAAAACTTACACTTGAAGAAAAAGGTAATATTAATCTTATTTCAAAAGTATATGACAATTTAAGTGCTGATGATCTTAAGTATGTTGTTGATAACTTACGTAATCAATTAACTAATACTCTAGTTGTCCTAGCTACGACTTTAAACAACCGTGTTGTCTTTGTTGTTGGTTGTGATAAGGAAGTTAATAATCAAGGAGTTAACGCTGGAAACATTGCTAAAGCCTTGGCACAAGCTACTGGTGGTAATGGGGGCGGTCGTCCAGACTTTGCCCAATCAGGTGGTAAGGATGCAAGTAATTTAGAAAATGTAATTAGTGAAGTACTTAATAACTCGCTAAAACTTTAAAAAATAGCACTAATAATATATAATACATATTAAGGAGGTATTCTATGTCAAAACACTTAACGGAAACTAAAGCTTTTGCCTCAGAGGATTTAAAACGCGATACAATTAAATTAGTCTTAAAAAAGGTTAATGAATCTTTAGAGCAAAGAGGGTATAACTCAGTAAATCAGTTAGCAGGATATTTAATTTCAAATGATCCGGCATATATCTCTAGTCACAACAATGCTAGAAGTATTGTTCAAACAGTAGATAGAGCAGATATTATTGAAGAGTTAGTTAGATTTTATTTAGAGAATACATGCAACGAATAATTGGTTTAGATTTAGGTAGTAAAACAGTTGGAATTGCTAAAAGCGATTTAATGCAACTCTTAGCTTCTACCCATACAACTGTTAATTTTCAAAATAACGATTACCAACAAGGCTTGCATCTAGTGGTAGAAGAATTATCAAAATTTGATGTTGAAGCAATTGTACTTGGATTACCTAAACACATGAATGGTGATATCGGTGTACGTGGTGAGATCTCTTATGATTTTAAAGAGAAACTCGAAGAGCTTGGCTATAAAGTAATTTTATGGGATGAGCGCCTATCGACTAAAACTGCTAACCAATCATTAATTATGCAAAATGTATCAAGAAAAAAACGTAAAACACTTATTGATCAAGTAGCGGCTGTAGTTATTCTACAAAGCTACTTAGACAGTAAGCATTAGGGACTTTGTCCCTTTTTTAAAGAAAGAGGATTAAATATGGAAAATATATTCTATGTATCAGATGAATTAGGAAATGAAGTAAAAATGCAATTACTATTTACTTTTGAAAATGAAGGAAGTAAATATGTTCTATACTTCGATCCAGAAGTAGATAGTGGGGATGTCTTTGCATCTAAGTATGATGAAGATAATAATTTAGAACCAATTGAAAATGAAGAAGAATGGGATATGATCGAAGAAGTATTAGGAGCCTTTGAGGATGAACAAGAAGAAAATTAGTTTTGTAATTTTAGCTAGTTTTGCTCTTTTAATAGCAGCCTTATTTATCGGTTTTAATTCAAGTTTAAAAGCTGTCAGTAAAGAGAGTGAAATTGTTAATTTCTACGTTGCTGATAATGACAACTTAACAACTATTACCCAAAAGTTAGAAGATAGTAATATTATTAAGTCGGCATTTTCTGCAAAACTTCATGGAAAACTAATTTCAAAACCTAGTTTTGTAGTTGGTAATTTTGAATTAGACCGTGCTTGGTCAACAGCTGAGGTGTTTAAGCACTTAGAAACTGCCAGCAATGTTATCTCAAATGAAGTCACAGTAACTCTCATTCCAGGATCATGGGCTAAGCATATGGCCAAAACACTATCAGAAAAATTAGCTGTTAGTGAAGATGAATTATTAACACTTTGGAATGATGAAGAATATATTAAAGAGATGATTGCTAAATACGACTACTTAACAGATGATATCTTAAACGATGAACTTAAAGTATCACTAGAAGGTTATCTTGCTCCAAATACATATAACTTTTATGTTGATGCAAGTCCAAGAGATATTACAAAAGTCTTATTAGATCAGACTAACCTTATTTATAAAAAATATGAGAATGAATTTAATAATTCAGACTATAGCATTCATGAATTATTTACCCTAGCTTCAATTACACAATATGAATCTGGTAAATACGAAGATGACTTAATTATTGCGGGTGTTTGGTACAATCGTTTAGACATTGGAATGAAACTTGAATCAAGTGTAACTGTTTGCTATTCACTATATGAGTATGACTCATGGGAAGAATGCGAAAAGAATACAAGAATTGATTCACCATTCAATACTTATGTCTATGCAGGTATTCCAATTGGACCAATCTTAAATCCAGGTGAATCTTCAATCAAGGCGACACTGTTCCCTGAAAAAACAGATTACTTATTCTTTATTGCCGATGTATACGGAGATAATACTGTCTATTACGCGAAAACATTCGCAGAGCATCAAGCTAATATAGACAAGTATTTAAAACGATAGTATGAGAAAAACATTAATTATTGGAATCGCAGGCGGATCAGCTTCAGGAAAAACTTCAATATCACAAAAGATATATGAAACATTTCAAGAAGTTAAATCAGTTCAAGTAATTAGACAAGATGACTATTACTTCAATCAAGATCATTTAGACTTTGAAGAAAGACTAAAAACTAACTATGATCATCCATTAGCTTTTGATAACGAATACTTAATTAAGCAAATTAATGACCTAGTTAATCAAAAAGCAATTGAAAAACCAATCTATGATTTTGCTCAACATACAAGATCAAAGGAAACAGAAGTAATTCATCCAGTAGAAGTTATTATCTTAGAAGGACTCTTCGTACTAGAAGAAGAGGATGTTCGTGATATCTTAGATATTAAGATATTTGTAGATACTGATGCTGATGTGAGATTCATCCGCCGCTTAGTTCGTGATATCAACGAACGTGAGCGTACAGTTGAATCAGTTGTCGAGCAATATGAGACGACAGTTAAACCAATGCATGAGCAATTTGTCGAACCTTCAAAAAGGTATGCTGACGTAATTGTCCCGCATGGTAGTGAAAACAAAGTTGCGATAGATTTAATTGTAACTAAAATCGCTAGTATTCTAAATGTGTAATACTAGTTTAAAGATAGAAATAAATATAAGCATGTGTTATTATAGTGCATAGGAGTGATTTATAATGAGTGAAAAAGTACACGTAACCCAAGAAGGTTTAGATAAATTAAACGAAGAAAGAAATAATTTAATCCATAATGTTCGTAAAGAAGTAATTGAAGAGTTAAAAGCTGCTCGTGAGCAGGGAGATTTATCAGAAAACGCTGACTACGATGCAGCTCGTGATCGTCAATCACGTGTTGAAGCACGTATTAGTGAATTAGAAATAATGTTAAGAAACACTGTTCTAATCGTAAACGAAAATACAGGACCAAGTAAAACTGTTCGTTTAGGATCGACAGTAAAAGTTTTAGATAAATTCTTAAACGAAGAAATAGTATACGCGATTGTTGGATCAGTAGAAGCTGACCCATTAAACGGAAAACTTTCAAACGAAGCACCAATTGCACAAGCAATGTTAGGTTCATCAGTAGATGACGTTGTTAAAGTTGAAGTTGAAGATCCATACGAAATTCAAATTCTAGAAATTAACTAATTTGCAATATAAAATAGTAAATCAATCAAGACTCATATCTAATAGATATGGGTCTTTTTTTGGATTAAAAAGCCTATTCCACCAGTATAACAACCCAAATTAGTCTATTAAATCATTTTCATTGAATATTTCACAAGTACTTCCTAATATGGTGTCTGTTGTGAAAAATAAAGGAGGAAACACAATAAATAGAATTAATAAACTTATTACAGTGTTACTAATACTAGTTACACTGTCGATTAATAGTGTTGGAGTGTTGAAAGCTGACGGTGAAAACTCTCTTGAAAGGAGACTGTTAGTGATTTGATAATTGATGAGAATCTGGCAAAAGCATTTGCTAAGAAGCTAGGTACTGATCCGTTATCGCAAAAGCAAATTGATGATTTGACTTATTTTGTTGTCCCAAGCGAGCTTGCACATAATGTTACTAGTCTCGCAGGAATTGAAAATTTTAAAAATTTTAAGTAACTTTTCAATGACTAGCTCAAATCTAAGAAAATTTCCTGTAGAGATTTTTGAATTAAAGAATTTATTTAGTTTAAACTTGAATGGTGCTCAAAACATGGAGTTGGATATTCCTGATCGTTTTCATGAGATACCTGGTCTTAAATTCTTGTATTTAAACTTAGGCGGGTTCAAATTAAATCAAGGTAAATTTTATAATATGCCTAAAAGTTTTTATGAATTAAAAAACTTAGAACATGTAAACTTCACAAACTCTAGGATTAAATTACCAAGTGTACCAACTGTTAATAATTTAGCTCAGGTATATGCATATGGAACTTATTTAACTCAGTTACCGGATGGAATACTAAGTCTTCCAAATTCTGATTTGATGTTTGCTCAAAATAATATTGATACTTTAAGTGTTGCTGAATATGATTTATTTTCATTAGCTAACAAAAGTTTAGATAATCAACATATATATGGTAATGTAGGTTTAATAAACTTAGGCCAAGCAATTAACGTAAGTGATGCATCTATCTTTGCTATATTAAGCCAAAAGTATTCTCAAAATGCAGTTGATTATCAAATCATTATTTCGTAAATTATTAATAACAAAGTTGCTAATGAGATTATAGTTAGTGGCGAACTTAAATCAGAATATTTGGTTAATGGTAAATTAGTGATTCCAGCAATTCTTGATCAGGTAATTGATATTAGTCTTAATAATAATTACATGGTTACTCTAGAAGTTATAAATGGACCATTAGAAGAATCTACTTATAACTATAATTTCTCTTTAGTCGATACAATTTCAAAAACAATAACTATTGTTGATGAAAAAGGTGCGGTTCTTGAGTCAATTGATGTAAGCAGTAAATTTGGTACAGATCTAGAAATTGAATTACCAAGCATAGAAGGATTTGTACCTTTAGAAGGTGACTATAAATATATAGTTGATTTCAACTCTGCGGATGATATTACAATTACCTATAGAGAGGTAATCAAGCTTCCAGTTACACCAATTGTCCCTGCTGATCCAGTAGAACCTGAAACCGAATTACCAACTGAACCAGAAGAAGAATTGCCTTTAGAACCTGAAGTAGAGTTACCAGTTAAGCCTGAGGTTCCAGAAGAGCCTAAAGTAGATAATCCTGATCTTTATGAATCAGTTAAGAATGATTTAGATAAACCTAAGGAAGAAGCGCCTGTAGTTGATAATGGTTCGATTAATGATAATCCAAATAATGTAGAGTTAGATAATCAAGAACAATCTAAAGTAGATAATGTTAATAAAACAAAAACACCTAATACAGCAATTGGTGATAGTAGTGTCTATTATGTTCTAGTGATTATTCTTGCATTATGGGTTTTAACTAAGACTGGATATAAAGAGAAACTCAATTAGTCCATTTATTTACAGGGATTTTGACAAGATTGCCTGACAATAATAATTAATTATCTATTTGCTTAGAAAAATGCTATAATATCTAACGTAGGAGTGATTTTATGGATAAGATAGATATTGTTGAAAACAATTCAGAAGAAATTGAAGTAGTAGAAAGTCTTGAAACTGAAGCTGTCGAAGTGGCAGAAGAAGTAGCAAGCGAAGAAAAGGTTGCACCAAAAAGAACTTATAGACAACCATCTTATCGATCAAATAGACAGTTTGGTTGGGAAAGTTTAGATACAGTTCAAGATGACAGAAAAAATGAATTAATTCAGGAAGTGTTTAACTTACAAGGTGATGATAATGAAGTTAAAATTGAAGAAATTCAAGATGAATGGAATCAAATTCATGTTGTTGGAACTGATGACCGTTTAGAAACTCGTTTCGAAAGAGCGATTGAACGTCATACAGCATCTAAAGAAGCAATAGATGAAGCAATCGAAAGAAAGAAAGACTTATTACAACAAGCAGAAGAAATGAAAGATTCAACTCGTTGGAACAAAACTGCTGAGAAGTATAAATCTTTACAAAGTAAATGGCGTGAGTCAGGTTGGGCAGGAGAGCCAGATAATGATGAATTATGGGCTAAATTCCAAGAAGTAAATGATTACTTCTTCCAAAAACGTAAAGAACACTTTGATAACAGAGTTTCAAGAATTGAAAAAGCAGCTGAAATTAAAGCTGAATTAGTAGAAAAAGCTAAAGAACATCATGAAAGTGTAAACTGGAAAGAAACTTCATCAATTATGCATAATTTAATGGATGAATGGAAAAAAGCTGGTTTTGCTGGACGTGGAACTGATGACGCTCTATGGGCTGAGTTTAATGAAGCTCGTCAAAACTTCTTCCAAAGACAAAATGAACACTTTGAAGAATTAAGACAAGGTCAAAAAGTTGCGTTTAATGTTAAAACTGCTTTAGTTGAAAGAGCGGAATCATTAAAAGACTCAACTAACTTCGAAGAAACTCGTGTTGCAATGGAAGAGTTAATGGAAGAATGGAAAGAAGCAGGATATAGTGGTCGTAAACACGATAATCAACTATGGACAGCATTCCAAGGAGCTAGAGACGTATTCTAAAAAAACTTACATTCACAAAATACTGTGAGTACTGCAAATAGACTTGAAGATATCGAAACAGAATTAGAAAACGTTAATGCACAAATTGACTCATTAGAATTATTAAATGAAACAATTATTGCTAAATACGATAGCGTTCTGTCAAGATCTTTACCATCTGAGGATCATGATTCATACACTGAACAACATGATGCAAGAGAAAAAGAACTTTCAGAATTACAAGGTTATATTGCAAATAATAATAAATCAATCAATGAACACTTTGATACACTTGACCGTTTAAACAACGAATTAAGTAAATTAGAGAGATAATTGTTAAAAAAACACCAATTTAATTGGTGTTTTCTTATTTTATATAGTCCTTAATGAGATTCTTATCATTAGGGATGGTAATTGAATCAAACTGACTAAGATTAACTAAACCTTTAATCTTAGTTTTTTTAATGTTTCGAACTTGTGTATAGTTGACTGTGACATTCTCAGCCGTCGATATTTGTGAATATTGAGCAGCGAGTGTTGCGGCAAACTCAATTATATCATCACTTAACTCACTAGCAGAGACTAAGACATGTGATCCGTGATAATCAGCTACATGGAACCAATAGTCATTACGATGAGCTTGTTTTAGTAGATAGTCATTTTGAATGTTGTTTCTTCCAACTTTTATTGAAATGTCATTATAGAAGACACTTAAATAATTTGGTTTTGACTTACGTTGACTTGCTTTCTTGGTTTTCTTCTTATCAAATAGATATTTATTAGCAATCAGTTCTTCTTTAATTTCTTTGGCACTAGCGATATCTGCAAACTCTAACTGATCCTTTAAGAGGGTGAAGTACGCAATATTGTTATTGGCAATTTCAATTTGCTCATTTAAGTGATTTAAAGAATTTTTACGTTTACGATACTGCTTATAATACTTTTGAGCATTATCAATTTGTGCTAGTTTAGTATCTAGTTGAATTGTCATTTCTTGATTATCATTATAATCGATGACGGTAACTTCTTTATCACCCTTTTTAAAACTATATAAGTAGGTAGTTAAAAGGTCACCTTTAAGTCTAAAGTCTTCATAATCTGTATTAACATGAATTTCATTTGAAATCTTTTCAATCTTTTTCTTAGATTTCTTTATTTCTCTTCGAATAAATTTTAAGAGGTCATCAGTTTCTTGTTTGATTCTTTGGTTTAAAGATTTATCATAATGATAGTGATCTAAACCATCAAAGATATCCATTGCAGTGAAGTCTTCATAAAGATTGGTTAGGGGAATCAGGTGATAATCTGATTTAACTCCTTTTTTTGATATAACTAATTGATCTGAGTTCTTAATCTCACCAATAATATCAATTAGGTCTTCCTGCTTACTTATTCGATACTTTATTTCTTCAGCTAGAGCCGGGGAAAGACCAGAATATACTTGTGACAAGTTAGCATTAATATCAATTGTTTTAGCATCGTATAGCGATGTCTTTTCATAATCGACAATATTTTGATATTTTGCACCTGGGATAATTGATTTAGTTTCGCTTTCAAATGGTGAGATTCGTTTAATTGCATCAATAATTATATTATCACTATCACATAAAATCGTATTTGAATAACGACCTAGTAATTCTAAGTGTAAGTTATATGTGACCAGATCACCGATGTTGTTATGATTTTCAATTTGAATTTCAATAATTCGATCAAAGTTAAATTGATTGATTTTAACTATATTTCCATTAAGAAGATATTTTCTTAATAGCATAACAAAGTTACTTGGTTCTTGATCATTGTCATAATTTCTACTTGTTAGTTGAATTCGATTATGATTAGGGTTGTTTGAAATTAGGATCTTTTTGTTTTCTCGCTGGGCGCGTACGTTAAAAAGTATTTCATTTTTACCAATGGAATATATTTTATTTATTCTAATTGGTAAGTCCTCATTTAGTTTTTCTACAATCTTATTTAAGACAATTCCATCAAGTGCCATTTGCATCACTCCTGACTCTATTATAGCAAAAATACTAGGTATTTCGTTGTATTATTCCTATTGTTATGTTAGCATTATAAAGAACCTAAAATATTAATAAAGGGTATAGGAGGCGTTTATGTTAACGTTTATTGAACAGGCTAGAGCCGTTGGCTTTGACATTGTCATTGTTGTAGCGGGCTTGGGTCTATTTCTCTTTGGAATTAATGCCATCGGGGAAGAGTTAAAAGTTATCGCTGGTACAAGATTAAAAACTATCATTGATAAATATACAACGAATAAATTTAAAGGGTTATTAGTAGGGATTGTAGTTACAGCACTACTTCAATCTAGTTCGGCAACAACTGCACTAGTAATATCATTAATAAGATCAGGCTTAATGTCATTCTCGCAAGCATTAGCTGTAATGATGGGATCAAATATTGGTACCACTATTACTGCGATTATGATTGGATTTAACTTAGGAGTTATTGCGCCATATGCAATCTTAATTGGTGCTGGAGTATTATTATTTTCTAAGAGTAAGAAAGTTATTTCTTATGCGCATTTAGCAATTTACTTTGGTATTCTATTCTTTGGATTAGAATTAATGGGCGATGGTTTAAAAGTACTATCTGACATGCCAATGTTTGCAGAGTTCGCTGTAATCTTAGGTGGTAATGCATTCTACGGAGTATTACTAGGTGTTGGTATGACAATGTTAATTCAATCATCATCAGCAACAATCGGTATTCTACAAACTTTATATGCATCTGGTGGATTATCACTAGCAGCATCACTACCTATCTTATTAGGTAACAATATTGGTACAACAGTTACGGCAGTTCTTGCAGCAATTGGTGGAACTAAAGATGCGAAAAAGACTGCTTTCTTCCATATTTTTGTTAACTTTATTGGAACAGTAATCTTTATGTCACTATTACCAATTTACGTAAGCATTGTTAGTGGGGTATCTGTTTACTTTGGACTTGGACGTATGATGGAAATTGCCTTTGCGCACTTCTTATTCAACTTAGTTACAATGTTATTATTATTCCCATTCTTAGCACAACTTGAAGCATTCATTAATAAACTATACAAAGATGATGGAGTTGTGGAAGTTGTTGATCAAGTTTCTGTTAAAACTAAATTTGAACATTCAATTATTGAAGAGTCACCAACTTTAGCGCTAGAAATTGCTCACCGTGGACTATTAGAAATGACAGGATATTCTAAAGATGTATTTGAGAAAGTACGTAAGTTAATTCAAACTAAAAATATTGAAGAATTTGATGGTGCTAATGAGATTGAAGAAATCGTTAACGAATTAAACCGTTCAATTTCAATGTACTTAGTTGAAATCTCAGGAGCAAGTTTATCAGAGTCAAGCGGACTTTACTTAAACTACTTAATGTATTCAGTTAAAGATGTTGAACGTATTGGCGATCACTTGATGAACGTCGCAACACACGTGACTTCAGTTTATGAACAAGGTGAAACGTTCTCAGATGATGCAGTTACAGAGTTAACTGATATTATGAAGTTAATCGAAATCATTCTATCTGATTTAAATGCACTTGTTGATGAACCAAGCCGTTACTTAATTGACCGTATCTATGGTAATGAACAGGAGTTAAATCATAATGAATCGGCTGCACGTAATGCCTTCATTAATCGTTTAAAAAACAAGGTACCAATGGGTTCAACAAGTATGGCTTTATATGTTGATATCCTAAGTGACTTTGAGCGTGTTGGAGATTATGCTTCTAATATTGCTAATCGAATTAAAGATTATATCCTATAAGGAAATTTAATATAAAAGAATTAAGAGTAATTGGACATTTTAATTGACAATTACTCTTTTCTTATATAGAATATTTAAAAGGAGAATATAATGAAAAAGGGATTGTTAATAATATATAGTGGACCATCAGGAGTCGGCAAGGGAACTGTTCGTGAACACTTCATCGATGATCAAGATTTGAATTTAGTATATTCTATCTCGATGACAACTAGAAAGCCCCGTAAGGACGAAGTAGATAAAGTGGATTATTTTTTCGTTTCTGAAGAGGAATTTCAAGATGCCATTAAGAATTATGAACTATTAGAATATGCAAGTTTTGTAGGTAATTCCTATGGAACTCCTAAGCAATATGTAGAAGACATGCGTAATAAGGGGTACAATGTTATTCTCGAAATTGAAGTTGAAGGTGCTAAGCAAATTATGAAAAATGCTAGTGACCACTTATCAATTTTCTTACTGCCGCCAAACATGGATGAGTTGGAAAATAGGATAAGAAATAGAAATTCAGAACCAGAAGAAGTCGTTCAAAAGCGCTTATCAAAAGCTGAAAGTGAACTTCATATGGTAGATGAATATGATTATTCTGTCTGCAACACAACACCAGAACAAGCTGCAGCAGAGATTAAACGTATTATTAAGGAAAATATTTAAGCAGTTTACAAACATAGGTTAGCATGTTACTATAGTAGAAACGATGAATGGATTAATTTTAGTAAGAACTTTAGAGAGTCTTTGGTTGGTGAAAAAAGATGTTTAAACTAGAAGTGTCACCCAGGAGTGTTTTATTGAATATTAGTAGATAAAAACGTTAATCAGCGTTAATGATTTTAAGAGAGCACTTTTTAAGTGCTAATTAAGGTGGTAACGCGTTATTGACGTCCTTAGGGGACGTTTTTTTATTGGAGGAAAAGATGAAACAATTAGATGCAAAATATAATTTTAAGAAGATTGAAGAGGGTCGTTATGATCGTTGGAAAAATGAAAATAGGTTTTTAGCTGAAGGGTCAAGTTCAAGTAAAGATCCATTCTCAGTTATGATTCCACCGCCAAACGTAACAGGTATCCTACACTTAGGACATGCTTGGGACAATACACTACAAGATATCTTAATTAGACATAAACATATGAATAATTTTGATACATTATTTTTACCTGGGATGGACCATGCTGGTATTGCTACACAAGCAGTAGTTGTTGACCGCCTACGTAAGCAAGGTGTTAACCACTATGAATTAGGTCGCGAAAAGTTTACTGAGACAGCATTCGCTTGGAAAGATGAGTATGCAGCAATTATTCGTGAACAATGGGCAAGTTTAGGTTTATCACTAGACTACACACGTGAAAAATTCACTTTAGATTCTTCATTCAATGAAGCGGTCAATACAGTATTTGTTCAACTATATAATGATGGACTTCTATACCGTGGTGAGAGAATAATTAACTGGGACGTAGAAGCTCAAACAGCTCTATCAAACATTGAAGTAGAACATAAAGATGTAGCTGGGAAAATGTATACATTCAAATACCGTTTTGAAAATTCAGATAAGTATTTAGATGTATCAACTACACGTCCAGAAACTATGTTTGGAGACGTTTGTATCGTTGTTAACCCAACAGATGAGCGTTATACTGATGTGATTGGTAAACAAGTAATTAACCCAGCAAATGGTCAATTAATTCCAATTGTTGCAGATGATTACGTTGATGTTGAATTTGGTACTGGAGCAATGAAATGTACACCAGCTCACGATCCAAATGACTTTGAAATTAAAGAGCGTCATAATCTAGAATTAGTTAACTGTATGAACAAAGATGGATCAATGAATGAACTTGCAAATCAATTTGCTGGTCTTGATCGTTTTGAAGCAAGAAAACAATTAGTAGCTTTCTTAGAAGAAAATGATGATGTTGTTAAAATTGAAGAACACTTACACCAAGTAGGACACTCAGAGCGTACAGGTGTTATTGTTGAGCCATACTTATCAATGCAATGGTTTGTTAAGATGAAACCTTTAGCAGAAGCAGTACTTGAAGATCAAAAGAGTGAAGATACGAAAATAAACTTCTATCCACCAAGATTTGAAAATACTTTACACAACTGGTTAGACAATATTGAAGACTGGACGATTTCACGCCAAATTTGGTGGGGACATAAGATTCCGGCTTACTACCACAATGAAACAGGTGAAGTTTACGTAAGTGAAACTCCACCAGCGGATATTGAAAACTATACACAAGATCCAGATGTATTAGATACATGGTTCTCAAGTGCACTATGGCCATTTGCAACTTTAGGTTGGCCAGAGGAATCAGACGATTTAGATCGTTACTTCCCAAATGGTGCCCTAGTTACTGGTTATGACATTATTTTCTTCTGGGTAGCACGTATGGCATTTATGTCAAAATACTTAATGAAAGAACGTCCATTTAAAGATGTTATTATCCACGGATTAATTCGTGATGCTCATGGTGTTAAGATGAGTAAGTCACTTGGTAATGGTGTTGATCCAATGGACGTTATTGCTGAATATGGAATTGATGCACTACGTTTCTTCTTAGCAACAAACTCAAGTCCAGGCCAAGATATTCGTTACAATGAAACGAAAGTTACTGCAGCATCTAACTTTATTAACAAACTATACAATGCCTCAAGATTTGTTATGATGAATCTTGAAGGAATTGAAATTAGTGAGCCAGCTACAGAAGATTACACAGTGGCTGATATCTGGATTAAAGATAAGTTTAATGCCATGATTAATGAAGTTAATACTAATATGGAAACATATGAGTATGCTATTGCTGGAAATGCAATTTATCACTTTGTTTGGGATGAGTTCTGTGATTACTATATTGAATTATCAAAAGCAGGAATCAAATCAGAAGATCCAAAAGTTAAAAATGCTACAGCATATACACTAAAATCAATCTTAGAAAATATCCTAGCTGTCTTACATCCATTTATTCCATATGTAACTGATGAAATCTATGAAATATTAAGTGGAGCATCTATCTACGATAAAGCTTGGCCACAGGCAGAAGCTGCAGTTGATAATGCAATGGTTAAACAAATGAGTAAGATTATTGAAGTAATTAAATTAGTTCGAGAAATCCGTGTTGAGTACAATATTAAACCATCACAAACATTAGATGTTTATACAAAAGATTTCGATAATAACTTAATTAGCTTTACAGGTATTGAAAAAGAAATGCTTATTAATTTAGTTCGTGCCAATATGGTTGAAGAATTAGAGGGTGAACTATTATCAAGAGTATATTCAGCAGGATCAGTTAACGTATTAGTTGCCGACATTGTTGACTATGCGGTTGAACTTGAAAAGTTAAGTAAAGAAGAAGAACGCTTATTAAATGAAATTAAACGTTCAGAAAATATGCTAGCAAATAAAAACTTTGTGGATAAAGCACCACAAGCTAAAGTTGATATTGAAGTTGAAAAACTTGAAGCATATAAAACACAATTAAAGAGTGTCTTAGCTTCATTAGAAGAAGTTAAAAACAAACTTAAATAATTAATTAAACTACAATTATTGAAGCTAATTCATAATTGTAGTTTTTTACTTTATTGAGAATAATAGTTCTTATGTGTGCAAACTAGATTAATTTGTACTATACTATAAATATAGGAGGTATAATTATGAAAGTAAATGTACGTGGTAAAAATGTCGATATTACTGATGGAATGAGAACAAGAGCTGAAAGTAAACTTGAATTCTTAGATCGTTACATTGCAGTAGATGATGAAACAGTAGCAAATGTTTTAGTTAAGATATATTCTTCATACCATAAGGTAGAAGTAACTATTGCGACTAAAATCGGATTATTAAGAGCAGAAGCGGTTGCGGACGATTATTACTCAGCAATTGATGTAGCACTTGATAAGTTAGAGAAACAGATTAAGAAACATAAATCTCGTTTAACTGATCATCATAAAGACAGTTTAGTTACAGAGTTTTTAGAACAAACAGATAAAGAAGATGCTGTAGTTCAGGAATTAGTTAGAACCAAATCAATTGATGCAGAAGTTATGACTCTTGATGAGGCGATCCTAATGATGGAAATGTTAGGACATACTTTCTTCTTATACACAGATGATGAAACCAATCGAGTTGCCCTTGTTTATAAACGTGATCAAGGTGGATATGGTTTACTAGAAACATAGTAATTAAAGTATTAGCTATAATACCTAGAAAATAGGTCTTATAGCTTTTTTTAATGCAAGTAGTTGACAAACACCGTTTACAAATGTAACTATCTTTATTAGGAGGTATACTTTATGCAAAATAAACACGAACATAATCACAATACTGAGTTAGAAAATCATAGTCATTCCAATCATGAAAATCATTCCAATCATGATGATCATGCAAGTCATGATGGCCATGACCACGGAGGTCACGATCACTCAGGTCATGCGGCAGTATATAAACAAAAATTCTTTAGATCATTAATTTTAGGAGTACCAATCCTATTCTTATCACCAATGATGGGGATTAATTTACCATTTCAATTTTCATTTTATGGTAGCGATGTTCTGGTACTAATACTCGCAACATTACTCTTTATCTATGGAGGTCAACCATTTATTTCAGGGGCAAAGGATGAATTAAAAGCAAAGAATCCAGCTATGATGACACTTGTATCACTAGGGATAACGGTTGCTTATGTCTATAGTGTAGGGGCATTTATATCAAATACATTTTTAGTTCATAATGCCCATGTAATGGACTTCTTCTGGGAATTAGCATCATTAATTCTAATTATGTTACTTGGTCACTGGATCGAGATGGACGCTATTACTAATGCTGGTAATGCCTTAAAAAGAATGGCGGAGTTATTACCAAATGAAGCAGTTAGAATTGAAAAAGATGGTAGTCATACGACACGTCCATTAAGTCATATTCAAGTTGGAGATATCTTACTTGTAAAAGCTGGCGAGAATGTTCCAACCGATGGAATCATTATTAGTGGATCAACTTTAGTTAATGAATCAATGATTACTGGAGAATCACGCGATGTTGAAAAAGTCATCGGAGATAATGTTATCGGTGGATCGGGTAATGGTAGTGGAACTATCCATATTCAAGTAACAGGTACAGGTGAATCAGGATACTTAGCCCAAGTTATGACATTAGTCGAATCAGCAGCTAATGATAAATCTAAAGTTGAAACTTTAGCCGATACAGTGGCGAAATGGTTATTCTATATCGCAGTTACAGTCGGTATCATTACCTTTATTGTCTGGACAACAATTGGTGGTTTAAGCCTTGGTATTGAGAGAATGGTTACTGTTTTAGTAATCGCTTGTCCGCATGCTTTAGGATTAGCAATTCCACTAGTAGTTGCTCGTTCTACATCACTTGGAGCACAAAATGGACTTTTAGTTAAATCACGTCAATCAATCGAAATTGCTCAAAAAGTTGATGTACTAATGATGGATAAAACAGGGACACTTACAGAAGGACAGTTTGATGTTCGATCACTAATTTCAAATGATGATCAATACACTGAAGAGAAAGTATTAGAGCTCTTTGCCGCTTTAGAACAATCATCATCACACCCTTTGGCTGTTGGTATCTTAAAACGAGCTAAAGAAATGAATATTAATATTCCATCAGCGGTTGATGTTGTTAACTTACCAGGGATTGGATTAGAAGGTCAAGTTAACTCCCATCAAGTAAAAGTTGTCTCACTTAGATTCTTAGATGACAATAATATCGCTTATAATCAGGCTGATTTTGATAAGTTAGCATCTAAGGGATATTCCGTTAGTTACTTAATCGTTGATGGTCACAATGTTGGTTTAATTGCGCAAGGGGACAAGATTAAAGATGATGCCCTAATGATTGTTAATGCGCTTAAAGAGCGTGGTATTCGCCCAGTAATGCTTACAGGTGATAATAAGCAAGCAGCTAATGTTGTTGGTAAGTATTTAGGTATTGAAGATGTTCATGCTGAACTAATGCCTGAAGATAAAGAGCAAATAGTTCGTGAGTATCAAGATCAAGGCTTATCGGTAATTATGGTTGGTGATGGTGTTAATGATGCACCAAGCTTAATGCGTGCTAATGTTGGGATTGCGATTGGTGCAGGTACAGACGTTGCGATTGATGCAGCTGATGTTGTACTAGTTAAAAGTAATCCATCCGATATTATTCACTTCTTAGACTTAGCTGCAAATACGTCAGCTAAGATGAAGCAAAACCTATGGTGGGGTGCTGGTTATAACTTTTTAGCCATTCCACTGGCAGCTGGTGTTTTAGCAGGATTTGGCTTTATTCTGACACCAGCGGTTGGAGCGGTACTAATGTCACTCAGTACTATTATCGTTGCCTTTAATGCCATGTTTTTAAAAATTAAGTAAGCTAATACTTATTTGGACTGACTTCTAATCGAAGTCATTCTTTTTTATTTATCCACTAAATAGGACTTTTGCGCGCCTTAGTCAATAATATATTAGGAGGTGTTATAAATGAGTACTGGACTAGCAATTATTGTCGGAATTGCAGCATCAATTGCTTGTATTAAATTATTAATGAGTAAAAGAGGTTATGTCGCTCTTCCAGGAATTAAACTGCAGTGGGGTAAATGATTTTCTTAGCCTCATTGGATTATGTATATTAGCCTATGAAGATTATCTTTATGGGGAAATCCACTATCGGTATTTAATACTCTTAGTGGGTTTTTCTTTTCCCTTGGGTTATTTATTAATGCTGCTAGTTGTTATTTGTTATCCCTTGCTTGAAAAATATATTGGGGGAGCAGATCTTTTAGTCTTCTGTCTTTTATATACTAATTATGGCTTTCAAACTAATCTAATGATCTTTCTATCAGCACTTTTTGCGCTTATTTATTGTCTCGTTTTTAAGCAAAAACAAGTGCGTTTTATACCTTTTATTTTACTCGCATTTCTAATCTGTTAAGGAGGTTACGATGAAAATTAAGGAAATACCAAGTCAATCACGACCACGTGAGAAGGCTATGGTAATTGGTTTAGATTCATTAAGTAATGAAGAACTTTTAGCAATTATCTTAAGGACTGGCTATCAAGGTAAATCAGCCATCGCCCTAGCTGGTGAGGTATTAAGCAAGTATCCACTACATTTATTTAAAAGTGTTACCATCAATGATCTAATTACAATCAAGGGGATTAAGGAAGCTAAGGCTCTAGATTTACTCGTTTGCTTTGAACTCTCTAAGCGCGTTAACTTAGAGTTTGGAAAGAATAATTGTGTTATATCTAATCCTGATAGTCTAGTTGACTTTATCAAAGCAGAGATTGGTAGTCTTGATAACGAACATTTTCTGGTTGTCTGTTTAAATACTAAGAATGTAGTGATTGATTATAAGATCCTCTTTATTGGAACTGTCGATATGGCAATAGTTCATCCTCGGGATATTTTTAAGTTTGCGATTAAGCAAAATGCGACTAGCATTATTTGTGCCCACAATCATCCTTCTGCTGATGTTAATCCATCTAAGCAGGATTTACACATCACAAATGTTATCCGTGAAGCAGGGGAGCTTGTGGGAATCAAATTACTAGATCACCTTGTAGTTTCATCAACCCAAGTTTATAGCATTTTAAATAGTTTTTAAATTTACTTATCATATTTAAAACAGTGTAAGAAGTGCGTAAATTTGCTATAATGTTTATGGTGATTGGATGAATAAACTAAACAAAACACAAAAAGTACTAATTTGGATATTAACCGGCTTTTTTATTATGACAATATTTCTGGCAAGCTTTAAGCGAGATGTCTTTAATAATATAAATGACGGTGTTTTTAATGTCGTTACTTCTTTGCGTTATACTTTATTTCAAGCTCCAATTAACAGTGCTAATGATAAGCTAAAAGAAGTTTTAGACTTACAAACAATTACTGATGAAAATAAATTACTGCGTGAAAATGTTAAAGCGCTAGCTGCTAATCAAGCCTATATTGATTCACTTGAAAAAGAGAATCAGGCTTTAAAAGAATTAATGAAGTTTAAGGATACAAATGAAGGCTTAAACTTTATTGCCGCAACAGTAACTTTTAGAAACCCAGAGTCTTGGTCCAATACAGTTAAACTAGATGTTGGAACTAATGATGGCGTTAAGCTTAATGATGCGGTAATTCTTGCTGAAGGATTAATAGGAAGAATTGAAAGTGTCGAAGATGAATCATCAGTTGTAAGATTACTAATCAGTCCTGAGATGGCATCTAAAGTTGCGGTCAAGATTAATTTAGAAGATGACAGTAGTGTTGAAGCAATTATTGATAACTACGATGATAACTCGGGAGCATTTAACTTAAGCTTACTGGAAGCTAATGAAGATATTCAATTAGGTGATCAAGTTGTGACAACGGGATCAGGTGGTTTAATACCAGCGGGAATAATAGTTGGAGAAATCTCATTTGTTGAACAATCAATTAATCAATTAGGTAGTAAGATCCATGTTAAGCCTTATGCAAACTTTACGTCATTTGAATATGTCTATGTAGTAAGTGGTTCTTAAGATGGTTAAACTTATTATTCTATTAATTGGTTTTATTGGGGATATCTTAGTCGATTCATTACTGATTGGATCAACGATAGCGAGATCATTCTCGATTACACCAAACTTACTCTTTATCTCACTAATTATTGTGACATATAAAGAACATAAATTTAATTCGATTTTAATCGCAATCTTTACCGGATTATTGATGGACTCAATGAACCGTGATGTTATATTTTTATATACTATCGTTTATTTAGCGACAGTATTAATCGTACAAGCCTGGACTAGTGTTATTAATTATTCCATTATTGAAATATTCTTAACCGTATTAGCCGCAGTCTTTGTAAAAGAGTTTATGATGTTTATATATTATACAAACTTAGCGGGAGTAACTATGTCACTAAATACATACTTACTCAATCACTTTGTCGCAACGATACTGTTTGATATACCACTAATTTTAATCTATTCATTTGTCAAGAAACGGGCAATTGAAGAAGATATATATAAGCAAAGACAAAATAGAAGAAGAGCTTCTATGGATAATCGCTATTAATAATGGGAGGTCATTATGAACACTGTAGGAAAAATAAAAAAACATTTTGAAGGACAAAAATTAATCTATCAATTAACGATTGTGTTAATGGTATTAGCTATTTGTTTAATTCTAAGTATGACTTGGAATATTTGGTCAACAATCTTAAATTACGCATTTACAAGTTTAAAACCATTTATAATTGGTTTTATTGTGGCTTATATTTTAAATCCACTCGTTAATTTTTTAAATAAAAAGGGCTTAAGTAAGGGGTTATCAATCCTATTAATTATCCTAGTGACAAGTGGTTTTATCTATGTCGTTATTGTAAATCTCTTTCCAATGTTATACCAAGAGTTTATTAACTTTGTGGGATCGATTGGAAACTCAATTGATACAATTGTGAAATGGTATACCGAAACATCGAAAGATCCATCTGGCTTCTTAGGAGCATTCATTGAGCAGTTATCAGTATCATTCCAGGGAATTGAAAGTAACTTACTGGAAATAGTACGTGTCTTCTTAACTAATATCTTCTCAGCTTCACTAAACTTCTTTACAAGCTTATTATTCTCGATCACAATTACAATCTATATGATTGTGGACTTCCAAAAGTTTAAAGATAATATGAAACGTTTAGCAGGTAAAATTAATCCTGATTGGCCATATTACTTAGAAGAAATTGATAAGGAAATGGGTGTCTATGTGCGCTCAACTTTAGTTTTAATGTTTGTCTACTTTATGGAGTATACTTTTATTTACTACATTATGGGGCACAAAGGTTACTTAATGATTGGAATTCTCTATGTTGTCGTTGGAACATTAGTTCCTTATATTGGTGGAATGATTGTAACTGGTATTGGACTTCTTACCGGCTTAGCACTACCTTTAAATAAATTAGTTATTCTGATGGTATTAGTTATGGTCTTATCGCAAGTGGACGGTTATGTAACCTCACCAATGATTTATAAAAAAGGCGTTAAGATTGAACCATTAACATCACTCTTACTCGTCTTTATTGGATCGGCAGTCTTTGGTTTTGTTGGAGTTATGTTATCAATGCCATTCTATATTGTTGTCAGATCAATTATGAACGTTAAAAAAGAGTTTAAGTTAAAAGAAAGTGAGGATGGTCTGCTTGAAGAAGTTGTTTAGATTAACTTTATTATCAATTATATCCTTGGCTTTCTTAGTTGCTTGTGGACAAAAACAAGTTGAAGTTGCTTATACAGTTTATCCAGTTCAATACTTAATTGAAAGAATTGGTGGTGACTTAGTTACGACGCGGGCTTTTGCGGATAACTCGATTGCGATTCGCTCACAACTATCTGAGGATTATTTAGATATCATTAAAACAAGTGATACGATCTTTACAATTGGTGGCTTAGAACCATATCTTGATATTATTAATAATGAGATTAAAGATTTTGATCCAACGATTATTGAGTTAGGATCCAAAGGGGCACTTACGCCATTTGAAAGATATACAACCGCAATCATTGATAATGTTGAGGTTGAAGTATCAAGTCGTTATTATGATAATCCCGTCTTCGATAATGTTGATACATATACCAATGATCCTTATATTTGGTTAGATCCTATTATGATGACGAGTATGGCGAATGAGATTTACACATACTTTATTACAGAAATACCTCAATCAAAAGATTACTTTGAAAAGAACTATGATAGCTTAATTATTGATTTAGCTAATTTGGATGCCAACTATGCTGAACTAAAGAAACTTAAAGGTTTATCAGTTGCAACAATCTTACCGGCCTTTGGTCGTTATGCTAACAACTATAATTTAAGAATATCACCCATCATATTATCTAAATATGGTAACTTACCATCTGATAAGCAGTTAGAAGTTATTAAGGCCCGCTTATTAAATGATAATGTCCAGTACCTCTTTGTTGAAGGTAATTTAGATAGTGATATTATGGAAATGGCAAACTCAATTGCCGAAGATTTAGAAATAGAATTAGTTACTGTTTATAGTTTATCTAACAGAACTGCTTTACAAGTTGAAAATGGAGAAGATTACCTTCATATTATGAACCAGAATTTAGCGGAATTGCTAAAGTTAGAAAACCAACAAGAGTAATTGAAAAATTACTCTTTTACATAGGAGGATAAATGAATAAAATTTTATTAGTAGATGGAAATTCACTATTATTTAGAGCGTATTATGCGACAGCTTTTGGAAGAATCCAAAGAACATCATATGGAAAGTACACTAATGCGGTAACTGCTTTTGATAGCATGTTAACAAATGTTATTAGTGAACTTAAACCTAAATATATTATTATTGCTTTTGATACTCGTCATAAGACTTTTCGTCATGACATGTTTGAAGATTATAAAGGCCACCGATCATCAGCACCGGAAGAATTAGTTGAACAGTTTGAAACAGTTAGAGAGTTAATTGACGCAGCTAATTATCCAAGAATTGAAATCAAAGGTTTTGAAGCAGATGATATTATTGGCTCATATGCTAAGCAAAACAAAGATAATGAAGTCATTATCTTAACAAGTGATCAAGACATGCTGCAGTTAGTTGATGCTGAAACTAGTGTATATCTAATGAAAAAAGGAACATCGGCAATGGATAAAGTCACAAGTGAAAACTTTAAAGAACTATACGAAGTTGAACCATCACAAATTATAGACTTAAAAGCCATGCAAGGTGATGCAGCTGATAATATCCCAGGCATCCCAGGGATTGGTAAAGTCACTGCCTTAAAACTAGTTAAAGAATATGGTAATCTTGAAAATTTATTAGCTAATACTGATAAGTTAAAAGGTAAGCAAAAAGAAAATGTTGAAAACAATGTTGAGATTGCGAAATTATCAAAAGTATTAGCAACAATCAAGACTGATATTGAAATTGAACAAGAAATTGAACCATACTTATTAGATGTTAACTATCCAAATCTATATAACTTCTATCGTCAATATGAAATGACAAGACAAGCTGATGCACTGCAACAATATGTTTATGATGATATTGAAGAAAACACATTTGAATTTGAAATTGTTGAAAAGATTAGTCCAAAATTATTAAATGAAGATTCATTCTTTTTTGCTAATGCTAAAGGTGACTATGGTAAGCAAAGTCTAGATCGAATTGCGATCTCAAATGGTGAAATTACTCAAGTAATTTATCCTGAATTTGCTAAAGTCGATAAAAACCTTTTAGCTTACTTAGCTGATGAAAACACTGCTAAGACAACCTATGATGTTAAGAAGTTATATCACTTATTTGATAATGAAGAGATTGCATTTGCGGGCGTTAAAGATGATTTAAAGTTAGCGGCATTCTTATCTGATAATTTAGTTGTAGATTGGACAAGTTTCAATACTAAATACGGTGGAAGTATTTTTGAATTAGATCATGATGAAGTTAGTGATGAAACACTTGCACAAAATTCATCTGAACTATTAAAATTCTCAAAAACAATCTTAGATGAAATTATTGAAAAAGATATGATCAAGTTATACCGTGAAGTTGAACTACCATTAACGAAATTACTCTTTGATATGGAGAAAACGGGGATTAAAGTTGATCGTAAGATTATTGTTGATATCGCTGATAAGACAAAAATCAAAATTGATGAACTATCAAAACAAATCTTTGCGATTACTAATAAAGAATTTAATATCAACTCTCCTAAGCAATTATCAGAAGTCTTATTTGATGATTTAGGTTTACCAATGATTAAAAAACGCTCAACTGCAGTTGATGTCTTAGAAAAATTAAAAGATCAACACGAAATTATTGGCTTAATTATGCAACAACGTAAATATCAAAAACTATATTCTACTTATGCTGAAGGTTTACAGAAGTTTATTGGTGATGATGAGCGAATACATACGATTTACAATCAAACAATTGCGCAAACAGGTCGTCTATCTTCAACTGATCCAAACTTACAAAATATATCAGTTCGTGATGAAGAATCACGTCAAATTAGAAAAGCTTTTGTTGCTGATGAAGGTTCAGTCTTAATGGCTTATGACTACTCGCAAATTGAGTTAAGATTATTAGCGCATTTAGCAAATGTTGAAAAACTAATTAACGCCTTTAATAATAACTTAGATATCCATGAGCAAACAGCCCGTGATGTCTTTGGCATTGAAGAGGTTGATGCTCACTCTCGCCATTTGGCAAAAGCAGTTAACTTTGGAATTATCTATGGAATTAGTGATTTTGGTTTATCTGAACAGTTAGGTATTACTGTTGGTGAAGCCAAAACATATATTAGTAAGTACTTAGAAACTTATCCAGAAATTAAGCAATATATGGATGAAACGATTGCTGAGTGTGAAGAGAATGGTTATGTTTCAACAATCTTAAATCGTCGTCGTGAGATTCCGGAAATTAAATCATCGAACTTTATGGTTAAGAGCTTTGGTAAGCGTGCAGCAATGAATGCTCCAATTCAAGGTTCCGCAGCTGACTTAATTAAGGTAGCAATGAACCGTATTAATGATCGTATGCTTGAGAAAAACCTTAAATCAAAAATGTTACTACAAGTACATGACGAATTAATCTTTAATGTATTAAATGAAGAGGTGGAAGTTATGCGAGAAATAATTGAATATGAAATGACAAATGCCATGGAACTTCAAGTCCCACTAAAAAGTGATGGTTCTACTGCGCTAGATTGGTACTCGCTATAATGCCTGAATTACCTGAAGTCGAAACCGTTGTTAGGTTATTAAAGAAACTTGTTGTCGGTGAAACAATCAATGGACTTGAAATTCACTGGAACAATATTATTGCTCATCCCGAAATTAGTGAGTTTAGAGCAAAAATTATCGGTCAAGAAATGCTTGATGTTGAGCGTCGTGGAAAATACATTATTTTTAAACTTTCAGATGGTAACTTAGTATCACACCTCCGTATGGAAGGTAAGTACTATGTTTATGATCAAGCGGTCGATAAGGATAAGCATTCACATGTTATCATTACCTTCGCAAGTGGTAAGGAAATGCATTATAATGACACGCGAAAATTTGGTAAAATGTACTTATATGAAAAAGATGAGGATCTAGCGATCCTTTCGAAAATTGGTTATGAACCATGGGATCCTAAGCTTACAGCAGATGCCTTAATGGAACAAGCAGCTCGCCGTAGTATTTCAATCAAGGCCTTCTTACTAGATCAAGCAGTAATTGCTGGTATTGGAAATATTTATGTTAATGAGATTTTATTTGAAGCGGAATTACATCCCGAACAGCCAGTTAATACAATTGGTAAGGCTAAGTATGCTGAAATTATTAAATATACGCAAGCAATTTTAGAAGCGGCGATTGAAGCTGGTGGGACAACGATTAGATCTTATACGAGCTCACTTGGTGTTACAGGACTCTTTCAACAGAGTCTACATGTTCATAATCGTGAGAATGAAACGTGTGCAACTTGTGGAAGTATCATTGAGAAAATTCGTGTAGCCCAAAGAGGTACTTATTTATGTCCAAAATGCCAGCCATTAAAATAGGGGTTACGGGTACGATTGCCTCAGGCAAATCAACCGTAACTAATTACTTGTCTAAGTTATATCCAACTATATCTTCCGATGATATTGTCCATGCTATTTATGCTAATCGTGATTGTGCCCGTTTGATAAATAAGGCTATGTTTAATTTAGAATCAGATCAAGTGGATTTATCGATGATATCTAGTCGTTTGTTTGCTGATCAGGAGTTTAAAGAGAAACTTGAGGCAATTATCCACCCCTTAGTTAAAGCGCGTCTAATCGCCTTCTCTAAGGCCCACTCAGGGATTATTATTTTAGAAATACCGCTGCTCTTTGAAGCAAACATGGAAGATATTGTCGACTATTCAATCTTAGTTAAAGCTGATGAGGAAGTAATTATCGATCGTTTAATTAAGAATCGTAATTACAGTCGCACACAAGCATTAAGTCGAATTAAAAATCAATTGTCAGTTGATGATAAAGTAGCTCGCGCTGACTTTGTCATTGAGAATAACCAAACTAATACTGAATTAGAATTGAAAGTACAAGAGGTTATTAAAAAAATAGAAGAGGTGATATGATGCATTTATATGGTGAAAATGAATTTCGAATCGAGGCTAATTTTGCGATTAATAATCAAGAAATTGAAACGCTCTTTTTAATGTATCAACCAATTCTTGGGGCTAACTCAATCTCAATCTATTTAAGTCTCTTACATGCGACAATCAATACTGATTATACTAATCTCGCACGTAATACTGGATTAAATATTGATGAAATTGAAAGGTCCTTAATTATGCTAGAGCGTTATCGCTTAATTGAGACCTATAAACATCATGAGCAAAGTGAATATGCACATATTCTCAAGCGACCATTAGCGGCCAATGATTTCTTAAATCATTATGTTTATGGTTTAGAGTTAAAAAAAGTTATTGGAACCCATCAATTTAACGTTTTATTAATTAAGTTTAAAGAGAAGAAGATTGCGATGGATGGCTTTGTAAATATTACTGAAAAGAAAGTCTTTAATCAGAATGCTTTCTCAGAGAAAGATTTAGAAATCTTACTTAAAAATGATCCAATTGCGAAACCGTTAGATAGTCAATTTAACTTTGATCTCTTTTTAAATGATGCTAGTGAACTTAAGTTTCCATCAATTCTAAGAACTAAGGAAAACTTAAATTTAATTAGTGAGTTAGCTTTATTTTATGGTATTAGTGAAACCCGAATGGCAACTTTAGTCTATCGTTCAATTAACT
The DNA here is from genome assembly GCA_012735275.1 of Erysipelothrix sp. Taxonomy (GTDB): domain Bacteria; phylum Bacillota_I; class Bacilli_A; order Erysipelotrichales; family Erysipelotrichaceae; genus JAAZDN01. The sequence continues at coordinate 6,134 of JAAYHR010000001.1, read as the reverse complement.
ATGCTGAAAAAGAGTTAGTTGTTGATCGACTATTAGATCGCGTCCGCCGTGAAACTGTGGAAGTAGTTCATAATGTTAATAAATATGACTTACCGAATGTGGCATTCCTTAAATCATTACAAAATGGGGCAGCCGTCTCAGATTATAATAAGAAATTATTAGAACAATTATCCTTTGATATGAAGTTAAATAAACAGGTCGTTAACCGTTTAATTGAGTATGTAATGGAGAGTAAGAATAATCAGTTAATTCATAACTTTGTCTTACAAATCGCAACGACTTGGAAGGCTTTCGATGTTAATACAGTTGAAGAAGCTAATAAAATTATTCGTAAAGTTGATTATTCACAGAAGAAAAATTTATTATCGGAAAAATCTCCGACAATCGAACGTCAAGCTAAGACCAGTATAGAGGTCGATGAAGCGGAAGCGGAAGCAATTAAAGCGGAATGGAGGAAGTTAAATGAACAATTTGGAACAAATGATAATTAATAAGGTTGAACTTGATCCTGAACTAATGGAAAAACGTGAAGCGATGTATCAGCGTTTAGCTGAGGATCAGCGTGTTTTAGATTTTCTAGAGCATAATCATTTGGATTTAACTTTTTTAAAGGCTAATGTTCAAAGATTCTTTGATTGGACTAAAGAGTTAGATTTAAAAACAGCTTGTGAGTCGAGTGAAAACTGTTTATTAGCTAATGGTTATTATGAAGATCTAATTTATGATGGTTTGTTACAAAAAGTAATTACACCATGTGTCCATACGCTTAAGCAACTTCAAAAAGATGAGTTACTAAGTAACTACATTGTTATGGATATTCCTGAGACCTTAGCGACAGTAACGATGGCTGACATTGTTGCCAATCCAGATGAAGATCTAAGCTACATTAAAGTGGTGCGAGAAGTTTCTGAATATCTAAATCGTCTAGATGGTACAGGCTACTATCTTTACGGTGATGTGGGAGTTGGGAAAACTTACTTACTATCAGCGATTACTAATGAAATCGTTAAGCAAGGTAAGAAGGTGGCTTTTGTGCATACACCAACTTTATCAAATAACCTTAAAAATATGATTTCTCGTCGTGAATCTTTAGATGGCTTATTATCGCGTTTAAAACATGTGGATGTTTTAGTGCTTGATGATATTGGTACTGAAGGGGTCTCTGATTGGCTACGTGATGATATCTTATTATCGATATTAAATTATCGTATGGATACTAATAAAACTTGTTTCTTTACTAGTAATCTTTCTATGGCTCAGCTTGAAGAATATTACTCAGTTAATAATCGTAATGAAGTAAATGATTTGGCTGCGAAAAGATTAATGGAGCGAATTAGAATGACTAGTAAAGAGGTTCGTCTCTTAGGTAATAATCGTCGAATTTATGTAAAAGGTAAAATTTAAGTAAATTGGACTTTGTATTATATTTTATGTGTACATAAGTTATGGACTTTGATATAATTAGTGAGATGGAGGCATAGGATATATGATCAAGAAGATTGCAGTTTTAACATCCGGCGGCGACGCTCCCGGTATGAATGCGGCAATACGATCAGTAGTTCGATCGAGTATGTCGTATGGAATTAAAGTTTTTGGAGTTAGAGATGGTTATTTAGGCTTAATTCATGATGATATCTTTGAATTGGGTCCTGATGATGTCAGTGGAATTATCGTTCAGGGTGGAACTATCTTAGGAAGTGCCCGTGTACCTGGCTTTAAGGAAGCGGCAGTTCGTGAATTAGCTTTAGAAAATCTTAAGAAACATGAAATTGATGCTTTAGTTGTTATTGGTGGCGATGGATCTTATCGCGGAGCTTTATCATTAGCTAAATCAGGCATTGCGGTTGCGACGATCCCTGGTACGATTGATAATGATATTCCTGGAACTGAGCAGACAATTGGTTTTGATACGGCCTTAAATACGGCGATTGAAGCGATTGATAAGCTTAGGGATACTTCGACATCGCATCATCGATGCTCTGTTGTAGAGGTTATGGGTAATCACTGTGGTGATATTGCACTTTATTCAGGAATTGCAACAGGTGCTGAATTAGTTATTACTCCGGAAACTGGCTTTGATTTCAAAGAAACTATCCAACACTTAAGAGAACTAGATGAAGTTCGTAAGAAGAAACATGCAGTAGTTGTTATAAGTGAGAAATTAACTGACGTTGAAGATTTGGCAGTACACATTAGTGCGCAAACTTCATTCTCTGGTCGATCAACGGTCTTGGGTTATGTCCAAAGAGGTGGATCACCAACAGCGATGGATCGAATCCTTGCTACCCAAATGGGCGATAGTGCAGTTAAGAGTTTAGTTGAAGGAAATAAAGATCATGCAGTTGGTTGGATCGATGGAAAAATATCTAGTATGCCAATTGAAGCTGCGTTTGAGTACAAGCGTAGTAGGAAAGACGATTTATTCGATTTACAAAAACGATTAGTTTAACAAATGGGAGGAATTTACAAATGATGATTGATATTAGAAAAACGAAAATTGTAGCAACTATTGGACCTGCGTCTAAAAGTGTAGAAATGATTGAGAAGTTAGCCTTAGCTGGTGTTAATATTGCCCGCTTAAACTTCTCTCACGAAGTACAAGAGAGTCATGCTGAAAGAATTAAAACAATTAAAGAAGTAAATGATCGTTTAGGAACTAACTTAGCAATCTTAGTAGATACTAAAGGACCAGAAATTCGTTGTGGCGTTATCGAAGATGATGGTGTCTATTTCGAAACAGGCGAAACTGTTTCAATCGTTAAAGAAGAAGTAATTGGAAATAAAGAAAGATTTACCATTGACGTTCAAGAAATGTATGACGACGTTAAAGTTGGTCAAACATTACTAGTTGATGATGGTAAAGTTCGTATGACTATTTTAGAGGTAGCTGCCGATAAATTATTATGTCGAGTTGAAAACCCAGGTTATGTAAAAACAAGAAAAGGAATTAATATTCCAGGTGCATACTTATCAATGCCATTTATCTCAGCAAAAGATGAATCAGACATTCGGTTTGCAGCAAGAAATGGTGCTAACTTTATCGCAGCATCATTTACAAGAAGAAAAGAAGACGTTCTAGAAATTAAAGCAATCTTAAAAGAAGAAGGTGCAGAGCACATTCAAATTATTCCAAAAATTGAAAACCAAGAAGGATATGACAACTTAAGAGAAATCTTAGAAGTATCTGATGGAGTAATGGTTGCTCGTGGAGACTTAGGTGTTGAAATTTCATTTGAATTAGTACCTATTTACCAAAAGAAAATGATTAGAATGGCTAATGAATTAGGTAAACCAGTTATTACAGCTACACATATGTTAGAAACAATGACTGACAACCCACGCCCAACACGTGCTGAAGCAAGTGACGTGGCAAACGCTGTTTTAGATGGAACTGATGCGGTAATGTTATCAGGTGAAACTGCAGCAGGGGATTACCCATTAGAATCAGTAAACACAATGGCAACTATCGCAATGACGATGGAAGAAATTATGCCATATGAAGAATTATTAAGAAAATCAATTATTTCAAGTCAACCAACTGTTCAAGACTCAATCGGGATTGCAGTTGCTGACTCAGCATACAACCTAGAAAACGTTGAAGCAATTATTGCCTTTACACAATCAGGCTCGACAGCTAAACGTCTATCTAAGTTCCGTCCTAAAGCTCCAATTATCGCAGTAACATTTGACGAACAAGTTCAAAGATCACTAAACTGCTATTGGGGAGTTTACCCAGTAATTAGTCCTGTTCCAAACCTGGATAATAACGATGAAGAATTAGCGACACAAATTGCTAAAGACTTCGGTGTTCCAGTTGGAAAACAAATTATTATCGTTGCAGGTTACCCATCAGGGCAAGGCGCAACAAACATGATGAAAATTATCGAGGTAAAATAATTACATGAAATATTATATTGGGGTAGATTTAGGTGGAACTTCAGTAAGAGTTGCGAAAGTATCGCAAACAGGTGAAGTTGTTTATGTAAGCAAAAGCGATTCATTTGCTGATAAAGGACCGAAGATTGTATTGAATAATATAATAGAGATGATAAAACAGATACCTGAGTATGCACAATGCTCAGGTATTGGTGTAGGCATCCCAGGTCCCGTTGATACAGTAAAAGGTCATATTACTTTAGCGACAAATTTAGTTGATTTTGAGTTTTTCCCAGTTGCTGAATATTTAGAGAACGCTTTAGATATGAAAGTATTTATGGATAATGATGCTAATGTCGCAGGGCTGGCTGAAGCACTAGTTGGTGCTGGTAAAGGTAAAGCAATTGTTTACTATATTACTCACTCAACTGGAATTGGTGGCGCATTAGTTGCTAATGGTCGTGTAATCTCAGGAAGAACCGGCTATGCTGGAGAAATCGCAAATATTAAGGTTACCGATACAGATGAAAAGATTAACCATTTAATTACTGGTGCCGCTGAGAATGAAGCTAGTGGTACAGCAATTGCAGATCGTGCTCGTAAAGACATTGATCCAAATATTGTTAATGCTAAAGAAGTCTTTGACTTATTTACAGAAGGTAATGAACTGGCAATTGATTTAATTGACGATGTCGCATATAAATTTGCAGTGATGATGGCAAGTATTGCTCATGTTGTTGATCCACATGTCTTTGTAATTGGTGGTGGTGTAACTAAGTCAGCCGATTTATACTTTGACAAAGTTAAACGCAACTATGAAACACTCGTTCATCCAGGTATGCACGGTGTTGAAGTTGTATTATCAGAATTAGATGAACCAGGAATCGTTGGGGCAGCAATGCTTCCAATGTCATACGGTTTATAAGGAGATAGATTATGGTATTTAAAAATATTGATGATTTAAGATTAAGAAAACTAGCAGAATTAGCTGTTAGTACCGGAATAAACGTTAAAAAAGGTCAACCAGTAGTTATTACTGCATCAGTTGACGCAGCTCCCTTTGCACGTCTTTGTGCTGAGGTAGCATATGAATATGGCGCAAAATTTGTCTATATGCTATGGCATGATGACTTAATGAGCAAAATTAATTTCCAAAATGCGGACATTAGTCAATTTGAAGTAATTCCAGACTACCGTGTTGCTCAATACGATCATTTCATTGATGAAAAAGTTGCTCGTTTAAACATTGTTGATGATGTTCCAGGTATTTTCTCAGACGTAGATGCAAGTAAGATGGCAGCAAACGCTAAAGCAGCTGGTCAAGCATTTAAACGTTACCGCGATTACTCAATGGCAAATCATGGCCAATGGACAATTGTCGCAGTACCAAGTGTTGGTTGGGCAAACTTAGTCTTCCCAAATGAAGACGATCAAGTCGCAGTTGATAAAATGTGGGAAGCTATCCTATCAGCATCACGCGTAACTAAAGACAATGATCCAATCGCAGATTGGAAAGCACACAATGCCGCTTTAGAAACAAGAAATAATGCTTTAAATGAATATAACTTTAAAGCTCTACACTTTACAAATGAGTTAGGGACTGACCTGGTTGTCGGTTTAGCAGATAGTCATCGTTGGGCTGGTGGATCAGAGATTGCTGGAAATGGTCAAGTCTTTAATCCAAACATTCCAACTGAAGAAAACTTCACAATGCCACACCGTGAAAATGTTAATGGAGTTGTTTACTCAACTAAACCATTAGATTACCAAGGTGTATTAATTGAAGACTTCAAACTAGAATTTAAAGATGGAAAAGTAATTTCATCGCTAGCAAAACAAAATGACGAAAAACTAACACAGTTATTAGATACAGATGAAGGATCAAGACATATTGGTGAAGTTGCATTAATCTCACATGACTCTCCAATTCAAAACTCGGGAATTCTATTCTACAATACATTATTTGATGAAAATGCTTCTTGTCACTTAGCACTAGGTGCAGCATATCCAATGAATATTATTGGCGGTACAACAATGAGTGAAGAAGAGTTAAAAACATATGGCTTTAACTCATCAATGAACCATGTCGACTTTATGTTTGGATCAGCAGATATGAACATAAAAGGAATTAAACATGATGGTGAAGAAGTATCACTATTTGAGAATGGAAATTTCGTAATATAAAGTACTATTAATAGTACTTTTTTCTAATTAAGGATGATTAAATGAGTGAATATTTATTACAAGAAAATGCTGAT
>JAAYHR010000007.1 GCA_012735275.1 Erysipelothrix sp. | reverse complement strand
TAGCACGTTTTTGTGCAACTCTGAATGATGCTCTTTGCTCTAATTGTTCTGCAATACCTCTAGCAACTAAAGTTGCATCTAAATCAGGATTACCGATTTCAACAACTTTTACATAAACTTGTTTGCCATCAGTTAATTTTTCAACTGCTTTTTTAAGGTTTTCGATATTTTCTCCACTTTGACCAATAACTACTCCTGGTCTTGCAGATCTAATAATTACTTCAATTTTATTGATTGATCTTTCGATTTCAATTCTTGACACAAATGCTTCATGTAACTCTTTAAATAGGTATTCACGAATTTTTACGTCTTCAATTAATAAATCTCCGAATTCTTTATCGGCATACCAACGTGATTCCCAGTCTCTAATGATACCGACACGTAAACCGATTGGATGTACTTTTTGACCCATATTTACTCGCTCCTCCTATCTTTCTGCCACAACAACTGTGATGTGGCTTGTACGTTTCATAATTGGAGCTGCTGAACCTTTAGCTCTAGGTCTAAAACGTTTGATTGTTACACCTTCGTTAGCATAACATTCTTTAATATATAATTGTGATTCATCTAATTGGTGATTGTTTACTGCGTTAGCTACAGCTGATTTTAATACTTTAGCTGTTAGCTCAGCACCATAATTTGGTGTGTGTTGTAGAATAGCTGCTGCTGTTTCTACATCTTTACCGCGTACAAGATCAAGTACTAAGCGAACTTTTCTTGGCGCAATTCTCATTGTTTTAGCTGTTGATTTAACGTCCACTTGATTTGTCTCCTCCGCCATGTCCTTTGAAGTTTCTAGTTGGTACAAACTCACCTAATTTGTGACCTACCATATCTTCAGTTACGTATACTGGAACATGTTCTTTACCATTATATACTGCGAATGTGTGCTCAACGAATTGTGGGAAAATTGTTGAACGTCTTGACCAAGTTTTGATCACTGATTTCTTTCCACCTTTTTGAGCTTCTACTTTTTTCATTAAATGCTCGTCACAGAATGGACCTTTTTTTAAACTACGACTCATATTAGTTTCCTACCTTTCGTTATTTCTTCTTACGTCTGTCTCTAACGATTAAATCGTCAGATTGTTTGCTCTTACGAGTTTTAACACCCATAGCTTTTTTACCCCAAGGCGTCATTGGAGAAACACGTCCAACTCCTGTACGTCCTTCACCACCACCGTGCGGGTGATCGATTGGGTTCATTGCAGATCCACGAACAGCTGGGCGTTTACCCATATGACGTGCACGTCCTGCTTTACCAATTACTACTAATGAGTGATCTTCGTTACCAACTTGACCAATTGTAGCTCTACAAGTACCTAATACTTTACGAACTTCACCTGATGCAAGTCTTAATGTTACATATTTACCTTCGAACGCAACAATTTGTGCACTAGTTCCTGCTGATCTAGCTAATTGTCCACCTTTACCTGGTTTTAATTCGATATTGTGTACTGTTGTACCTTCAGGGATATCAATTAATTGTTTAGCGTTTCCTACTTTAATATCTGCATCTTTACCTGAAATAATTTCCATTCCAACTTTTAATCCTTTTGGAGCGATAATATATTTCTTAGTACCATCTGCATATACTACAAGTGCGATATGTGCACTTCTGTTTGGATCGTATTCAATTGTTGATACTCTTGCTGGAATATCATCTTTATCACGTTTGAAATCGATAATACGGTATTGACGTTTAGCTCCTCCACCTTGGTGGCGAGTTGTTATTCTACCAGTATTATTACGTCCACCCTTCTTGCTGATTGATTCAACAAGAGATCTTTCAGGTTTGTTTGCCGTGATGTCTTCTCTTACTAGAGCAGTCATCGTACGACGGCCTGGAGTGGTTGGTTTATAATTTTTAATAGCCATTAATTACTCCTTCATGCGCGTTTGACGGAAATAGCGCGATCTTCCGCTTAAATCTTACTTCTCTTCGAAGATGTCGATTGATGAACCTTCAGCTAATTTAATAATTGCTTTTTTATATGAAGATTTTGTACCGACGTATTGACCCATACGAGCAGCTTTAGCTCTAACGTTAATAACGTTAACACGGTCAACTTTTACTTTGAATAATTCTTCAACAGCTAATTTAACTTCTGTTTTATTAGCGTTTTTCGCAACTACGAATGTAACTGTATTGTTATCTTCTGTTAATTGCATTGATTTTTCCGTGATTATTGGGCGAATAATAATATCTTTAGCTCTACTCATTATTCTAATACCTCCCCAGCTAATTTAGCAGCTTCTTGCGTCATTACTAAATTATCTGCATTTAGAATGTCAAACACGTTTAGACCTTCAACTGATAAGATATCTGTTTTAGGAATGTTTCTCATTGATAAGTAAGCATTTTCGTAACTTTCATTTGCACTAATAACAAATAATGTTTTTGTGTTTAAGTTTAATGCTTCCATATTTTTGATGAAATCTTGTGTTTTAACACTTTCCATAACAAAGTTTTCTAATACGATAGCTTTACCGTTTAATACTTTGTCTGATAACGCTGATCTTAAAGCTAATTTTCTAACTTTACGATTTAGGTTATATTTGTATGATCTTGGTGTTGGTCCGAAAACAACTCCACCGCCACGCCATTGTGGTGATCTAGTAGAACCTTGACGAGCACGTCCAGTTCCTTTTTGTTTCCATGGCTTACGTCCTCCACCACGAACTTCACTTCTGTTTTTTACTTTATGACTACCTTGACGTAGGGAAGCTTGTTGCATTACAACGGCATCGTGTAATACTTGTTTATTTGGTTCGATACCAAATACAGCATCTGATACTTCAAAATCAGTTAATTGTGTACCGTCTAGGCTATACATATTTAATTTTGACATCTGATTAATCCTCCTCTACTACAGCTTCATTAGCTGAGAAATCTACTAATTGTACTGGTTCAACGTGTTTTTTAGATTTAGTAGTTGTTTTAACCATTACTAATCCACGTTTTGGTCCTGGCACGTTTCCGCTAACTAAAATTAAGTTGTTATCAACATCAACACCAATAACTTCTAAATTTCTGTTTGTTGTAGTGTAACCACCGTATTGTCCAGCCATAACTGTACCTTTAGCTACTCTACCAACTGTACCACCAGTTGCGATTGATCCCGCACTACGGTGGAATCTAGAACCGTGAGTTTTAGGTCCTAAAGCCTGATTATTAATCTTAACAGCTCCTGAGTAACCTTTACCCTTAGAAATACCAGTAACGTCTACAACATCACCTGTTGCAAATAAGTCAACTTTAATTTCTGTTCCAACTTCAAATTCCGACATTCCGTTTCCACGTACTTCTCTAAAGTGTTTTTTAGGGCCTGTTTCAGCTTTAGCTGAGTGACCTTTAATTGCTTTAGTAGCACGTTGTTCTTTAACGTCTTCAAATCCTAATTGAACTGCTTCATATCCGTCAGTTTCAATTGTTTTCTTTTGCATAACAACGTTTGGTGTTGCACCAATCACTGTAACTGGAATTAACTTACCATCAGTGGTGAACACTTGAGTCATGCCTAATTTTTTTCCTAAAATACCTTTCATGATTTATCCTCCATCACCACTAAAGTTTAATTTCGATGTCTACACCACTTGGTAGGTCTAATCTACTAAGTGCATCAATTGTTGATGCGTCTGGTCCGACAATTTCAATTAATCTTTTATGTGTTCTCTGCTCAAATTGCTCGCGTGAATCTTTATTAACGTGTACTGAACGTAATATTGTCACAACTTCTTTTTCCGTAGGTAACGGTACTGGACCTACAACTTTTTTAGCTCCGTGTTCGTTTGCTGTCTGAACAATTTTTTCAGCCGCTATATCTAACGTTCTGTGCTCATATGCTTTTAAACGAATCTTAACATTATTTCTTGCCATGAAATCCTCCTTTTATTGCGTATCACTCTAAGGTGTTTTAACGCTCCGCGTAAATTCTCCAATATCCCACCAGTCATGACAACGGACTCCGGTGTATCGGTAACCTCACGCTTCTTTGCGACGCTAGATAATTATAACATAAAAAGGCTCCAACTTGCAAGCCTTTTGTCTAAAGTATTTAAAATTCTTTTAAAACGTCAATAAAGCCCATCTATAAGGCTTAAACACGATGTCCGTAAGTAAATCCTTCACCTAAAACCTCATGAGAATCAGAAACAATCAAGAAAGCTGATTCATCCTCTTCATATACAATTGATTTTAAGATTGGATACTGTTCAACCGTTAAGACACACATTAACATATCGCGTGAATCACGTGAATAGCCACCCTCCGCTTTAATGAAAGTCGTACCACGCTCTAACTCCTGATGAATCCGATCATTAATAATTGCCAACTTATCAGATAAGATATAAGTACACTTAGCCGATTCCGAACCAAGCATAATTACCTTCTCAATCGTATAAGAAGATGCAAAGACCGAAATCAAACCAAAGAGGACATGCTCCGCCCCTAAAGTAGATAGACCAAGTAAGACTGTCAATCCATCAACAAGAATAATTCCAGTCGCCGGTTTAACATTAAACTTAGCTTTCATTATCAGTGGAAAGACATCCATACCACCCGTTGATCCCTTTGCCCTAAAGACAATCCCAAGTGCAACCCCAGTAATTAGGCCTCCATATAAGGAAGCTAAGAGTGGATCGCTTGTAATCGTAATTGGGAAATAACGAAACATCTCCAAAAAGATTGGATAGATGATAGAGGACAAGACTGTCTTAACCGCAAAACTACGACCTAAGAAGACTGCCCCTAATATAAAGGTAATCGCGATCATAGTATAAGCAATATAATTAGTATCGATATTAGGTAAGATTGGATTAAGCGCAATCGCAACCCCAAAGATCCCACCAGTTAAGATCTGATTTGGCAAAATTAGAAAAGAAACTCCAAAGGCCAAAATTATATTCCCAAAAACAATCATAAAGGTCGACTTATAATGCTTTTTAATTAACTTCATCATTTACTACCACCTAAATTAAGATAAGCATAAATGAAACCATCAATCTCACCATCTAAAACCTTATCAACATTACCTTCCTCATAATTAGAGCGCGTATCCTTAACTAGAGTATAAGGATGCAGGACATAAGACCTAATTTGCGAACCCCATTCAATTGCTGATTTAACACCAGTAATCTTATCTAACTCCGCAATATGTTCCTCTTCCATTAAAAGAAGAACACGCGCCTTTAATAAAGCCATTGCTTCATCACGGTTAGCATGCTGTGAACGGCCTGATTGCGAACCGGCAGTAATACCAGTTGGCTTATGAATTAAACGTACTGCAGAATCAGTCTTATTAACATGCTGACCACCTGCACCAGTTGCACGATGGGTTTCCATCGTAATATCAGAATCAGGAATATCTAACTCCACATCCGCAATCTCAGGTGTTACTGAAACAGCCGCAAAGGAAGTATGGCGACGCCCTGATGAATCAAAAGGAGAAATACGGACTAAACGATGTACACCCTTCTCACTCTTAAAATAACCATAAGCTAGTGGACCACTAACCTTAAATGTCACTGACTTTAAGCCAGCCTCTTCACCAGCTAAGTAATCCATAACTTCAAGTTTATAATCCTTATTCTCAGCATAGCGCGTATACATACGATAAAGCATCGAAGCAAAGTCATGACTCTCAGTTCCACCAGCGCCCGGATGAATTTCCACAATCGCTGTATTATTATCATACTTACCGCTTAAGAGCACCTTAAGTTCAAACTCATTAAACTTATCTTCTAGTTCATGATACTCTTCCTCATACATAGCTAACATATCCGCATCTTCTTCAAGACGGATTAATTCATATGTTTCACTGATTGATTCTAAAGCTTTTTTAATATCATTATATTCATTAACGATTGAACGATTATAGTTCAAATCATTAATTACTACTTGCGCTCCTCTTTGATCAGACCAAAAGCCATCCGCCAAAGTTTTCGCATTTAATTCTTCAATTAATTTTTCTTTGACCTCTAAGTCAAAGCGAACCTCGTAGCGCAACGAATTTGTTATCTAAGCTTTCTACTAATTTCTTAATTTCATGTAACTGCATATTATCTTTCCTTAACTTCAACACGCATACACCACTGCGTAGCTTCTTGCGCGATATTATTCATCATTTCTTCAAATAAAGTAAATCCTTCTTCAATATATTGTTGTAGTGGATTTGATTGCGCGTAAGATCTTAAATGAATCCCTTCACGCAGGTGACTCATCGTATCAATATGGTCAACCCATTGTCTATCAATAATTCTTAAGACAACATTCTTCTCAACTTTCGCAACTTGGTTCTTAACTGGCTTAGTTTTTTGTTCATAGTATGACCAAGCAACTTTATTAATTTTATTAACTAGTTCAGCCGACTCTAAGCCTTCAATATCTTTCGATTGAATAATACCATCAAAACCTAAGTGATCTAAAGATACTAAGATTCCTGCATAATCAAGACTACCATCTTCAACTGAAACATTAGCTAAGACTAAATCATTAATTGTTTTTTCAAACATCTCTTGGACAATAACATGAATATCATCGTTTTCTAAGATGTAATCTCTTTGTTCATAAATGGTTGCTCTTTGTTGTGCTAAGACATCATCATATTCTAATAATGATTTACGAACATCAAAGTTAACCCCTTCAACACGTTTTTGAGCAGTACCAATTGCATTTGTAAAGATCTTAGATTCAATCGGAGTATCGCCTAGCTCATTAGTTAAGCCTGCAAAGCGCTCACTACCAAAGCGAACCATTAGCTCATCTTCCATTGAAACGAAGAACTGTGACATACCAGGATCACCCTGACGTCCAGCACGACCACGTAACTGATTATCAATACGACGTGATTCATGACGCTCAGAACCTAATACGGCTAGACCACCTAATTCTTTAACTTCATCAGAAATCTTAATGTCAGTCCCACGACCAGCCATGTTAGTCGCAATTGTGACGGAACCTTTAAATCCAGCACGTTGAATAATATCCGCTTCCTTCTCATGGAATTTAGCGTTTAATACTTGGTGACGAATTCTTCTTTGTTTTAACATCTTGGCAACAAATTCACTGGTCTCAACGGAAATAGTACCAACTAAGATTGGTTGACCCGTTTTATTGATTTCTTCAATTCTTTCAATTAAAGCCGCAAATTTAGCCTTCTGTGTTCCATAGACTAAGTCTGGTAAATCTTGACGGGCAATTGGAACATTGGTTGGAATCTCGACAACACGCATGTTGTAGATTGATAAGAACTCCTCTTCTTCAGTTTTCGCAGTACCAGTCATACCTGATAATTTATTATATAGTCTAAAGAAGTTTTGGTAAGTAATTGTCGCCAACGTTGAAGTTTCCTCTTTAATCGTTACATGTTCCTTAGCTTCTAAAGCTTGGTGAAGTCCATCTGAGAAAGCACGACCTTCCATCATACGACCAGTAAACTGATCAACAATTACGATCTCATCATTACGAACTACATACTCAACTTCATTACTCATAGTATAGTTAGCTTTAAGTGCCATATTAATATGGTGGACAGTATTAGTGTTATCCGCTGAGTATAAGTTATCAATCTTAAAGTAACGCTCAGCCTTCTCAACTCCAGTTTCATTTAACTGAACTGTTTTTGATTTAAGGTCAATATCGAAATCTTCATTATTTTTTAATGTTTTCGCAAATGAATCTGCTTGTGTGTAAAGGCCAGCTGTTTGACGAGAACCACCAGAAATTATTAAAGGTGTACGTGACTCATCAATTAAGATCGAGTCAACCTCATCAACTAAAGCAAAGTTTAATCCGCGCATAACACGCTCATTAATATCAGTAACCATATTATCACGTAGGTAATCAAACCCTAACTCAGAGTTTGTTGTATAAGTAATGTCGGCATTATAAGCTTCACGCTTTTCTGCATTAGTTAAACCACGATAGTTGTAAGCAATCGATAAACCTAAAAATTCGTGGATTTGACCCATCCACTCGGCATCACGTTTAGCTAGGTATTCGTTAACTGTAATAACATGAACACCATTTCCACTTAAAGCATTTAAGTAAACTGGTAAGACTGAAGTTAAAGTTTTACCTTCCCCAGTTTTCATTTCTGCGATATCGCCATCATTTAAGATAATTCCACCAATTAACTGAACTGGATATGGCTTCTCACCAATTACACGATAAGCTGCTTCACGAACTAAGGCAAAAGCCTCAGGTAAGATATCTTCTAAGCTAGCACCATTAGCTAACTTTTCTTTAAACTCAACTGTTTTATCTTTTAGCTGATCATCACTTGCAGCTTGCATCAATTGATCATAAGCCAAAATTTCATCTACTATTTTTTCTACTTGATCTAATCTTTTATTCTCATAAGAAAACATGTTATTAAACATTTTTTTAATAAAACTCATATTATGTCCTCCATCTACATCTCATAAAAGTATACCATAAAGACGAAAATTTATTCATGATTATTCAAAATAAAAAGGTGTCTCCACCTTCTTAAATTCAATATTCACATTTTATAGTTTAACTATGTCGTGTGCTTGAAGACCGCGATCACCTTCGACCAGCTCGAATTCAACCTCGGTACCTTCTTCAATAGTTTTGAAACCTTCCATGACTAACTGCGAGAAATGAAAAAATACATCCCCATTGTCTTCTGTCTCGATAAAGCCAAAACCTTTAGTTTGATTAAATCTTTTAACTTTTCCAACCATTTCATATCTACCCTTTCCACGCATATACGTATTTTAATTATATAACAAGTTTCTCAAAAATCAAAGAAATCTAGCAAAAAAGGGTAGCGTTTACACCTATTATAGGAATTTTGAGTAAATTAGGACTTTAAGCTGACATTACGCGCCTGTGGACCCTTGTGATCTTGGATAACATCAAAGACAACCTTATCTCCTGCAACTAAGCATTTGTAACCTTCCTGGAGTATATGCGAATAATGCACAAAGACATCCTGACCATCTTCTTGACAAATAAAACCAAAACCTTTTTCATCATCAAACCACTTAACTTCACCGATCATTCTCTCACCTCACTTAAATTATTAAACAAACAAATTATGATAATCGAATCACTAATTGGCACAAGTAAATCAAGTGCCGCTTTAATCGAATTACCTGATGTTATAACATCATCAAAAATTATTACTTTCTTTAAAGGTTGGTCATTTAAAAGTCTAAACTTAACTTGTCGATCCTTACTAAATCTTTGCAGCGAATCACCCTTAGCCAATATTTTAAATTGCTTCAATCTGATTGCTTGCAGCATCAAATCTAAATGATCAAAACCACGCCGCTTACGCATTGACTCTGATGAAGGAATTAAGACAAGTGAATAGCCCTTAAAAATAAAGTTAGACAAGATATTAAAAGGGCTAAGAAATATGGGAGACAAAGCCGTGTCTAAATAATCTTTGTATCTAATTAATAACTTACGACCTAGTTCATACTTGTAAAGCGTGATTAACTGATGGCCATGAAATTTTGTCATTTTAATATTTATTTTTAAATCACTTCGACATTTGCGACAAATTTGATCATTTGTAATCAAGGCAAACAAAGATAAACCAACTAAGATCGAATCATGACAGATTAAGCATTCATCATATTCAACAATGCTATACACTCCTCAACTTTTTTCGATTGCTTACTAGCCAAAAACAATCCATGACCGCTTGGATGCTTTGGGCTCCGGCCTACCCGACCCGCTATTTGAATTAGCGAAGCCTTCGAGAAGACGGCGTTTTCAGCAAAGAGTACACAAATATTTACCCCTTCAAAGGTAACACCACGTTCAAGAATCGTTGTTGAGATTAAATGATCATACTTCTTGTTAGCGAAATCCTGAATGATAACTTCCTTATTATGACTTTTCGAGTGGACACAAGGAATCCTTAAGACTCTGGATAAACGCTTAGCGATTTCAATGGTAGGTACAAAGATCAGTAGATTTTTATGTAACTTAAGATATTTTATGAGCTTTAGATATAAAGTAATCGTAAAACCAACATAAACCTTTGGTACTAGTAGTGGGAATCCATGAAACCTTTTAAACAATTTAATTGTTTTTAACTTCAGTAATTGATCATTGGGTGTTGCTGTTAAGTAAACAAGATTACCTTTTAAGGCGCGGACTAAAAGTCGCTCCAACATCTGATCACCGGCGTAAGGAAAAGCATCAGGCTCATCAAGAATAATTAAATCAAAATAATTTTCATAGCGAAATAGTTGATGGGTTGTACAAATAATTAAATCACCATAGACATGATCGGTATAGCCCTCACAAACCGCCACAATATTCAGGTTTGAAAAATATTGACTGATCCGTTTAAATAGTTCTAAGACTACTTGACGGCGCGGTATGGCGATCGCCACCCGCTTCTTTGCTAAGAGACTTTCCTTGATAAGCTTTAAGACAATTTCCGTCTTACCAGCACCACAGGCTGCATATATTAAAACATCCTGATTAGCATTAACTAAAGCGACTAGTTGATCAGACAATTTTTCTTGATCTTCACTCAATGAAAAGGATAAGTTATATTCCGGATCAATATCTTCATTAAATGAAATCTCCTCACTTGCTAAGAGTCCACTTTGATAAGTAATGCACTTGCGACAGAGTAAGCCATCTTTACTTTTAATAAAATAGCGTTGATCATTATTATGACACATGTCACACTTCATCTTTACCTCCTAGTCCACTATTTGCAGGCAGTTTTAAAATCCCTAAAGAAAAAACTCTTAACGATTGTTAAGAGTTTAGTTATTATAAATATTTAGTTTCGTTTTTAGATAATCCATTAATTCATCACATTTCTCACGACTCATTGCTGGAACGCCTTCAAGTTCATATTCAATACCTAATTCAGCATATTTAGATGCCCCCATTGTATGGTATGGAAGTAGTTGAACTTTCTCAACATTATCTAATTGGTTAACCACTTCTGCAATTTCATCCATCTTAGCTAAGGTATCATTTTTCCCAGGTACGATTACTGTACGAATCCACATCTTATTACCTGATCTTTGTACCGCATCGACGAACTGATCAGAAACACGTTTTACTACACCCGTTAGTTTTGGATAATCAAAGGCATTTGGCTCTTTAAGATCAAAGATAACGAGATCAGTATATTTTAATATTTCTGCAAAGTTTTTCGCATTTCCAAAACCTGAAGTATCAAGGGTTGTATGAATTCCATTTTCCTGGCACTTCTTAAAGAATGATGTTAAGAATGCTGGTTGTGATAATGGTTCACCCCCAGAAACAGTAACTCCACCATCTTGACCATGGAATGGTTTAAATCTTTCAACTTTAGCAAACAGTTCATCAGTTGTGATTTCATCATCTGTGTTTACTTTCCAAAAGTCAGGATTGTGACAGTATGAACATCTTAAGGGACAGCCACCAAAGAAGACGACCGTACGTACACCTGGTCCATCAAGTGTACCCATTGACTCAATTTTTGCGACAAAACCTTTATTAGACCACATCGTGGAATGTTCTCGAAATAACTTCTTCTTGTTGTTCACGTGATAGACGATTGAAATGGACAGCATATCCGGAAACACGAATAGTTAGGGCTGGGTATTTAGCTGGATTGTTCATAGCATCAACTAACATTTCACGGTCTAAGACGTTAACATTTAAGTGATGACCATTTTGATTGAAGTATCCATCTAAAATACTCACAGTATTATCAACACGCATTTCTAAGTTTTCACCTAAGACTTGCGGAACAATTGAGAAGGTATTTGAAATACCATCACGACATGCATCTTCATATGGTAATTTAGCTACTGAGTTTAATGAAGCTAAGGCTCCATGTTTGTCACGGCCGTGCATTGGATTTGCTCCAGGTGCAAAGGCTTGACCATATTTACGACCATCAGGTGTTGATCCAGTTTTCTTACCGTATACAACATTTGATGTGATTGTTAATAGTGACATTGAATGAACTGCATTGCGGATAATTTCTTGATCCTTAATGTATGCAAAGAATAATTCAACTACTTCTTTAGCAATATTATCAACACGATCATCATCATTACCGAAGCATGGGAAGTCACCTTCAGTTTCAAAGTCAACTGCTAAGCCATCTTCATTTCTGATTGCTTTAACTTTTGCATACTTGATTGCTGATAAAGAATCAGCCACAACTGATAGTCCAGCTATACCAAATGCCATAATTCTTTCAACATCAGTATCATGCAGTGCCATTTGTGCTGCTTCATAAGCATACTTGTCATGCATATAGTGGATAACATTCATTGCATCAACATATACACTAGCAAGTTTTAACATAACTACTTTATAGTTATCTTTAATTTCTTTGTAGTCTAAGCTATCGCCAGTTATTGGTTTAATTCCTTCAATAACAACTTTACCGGTAACTTCATCACGACCACCATTAATTGCATATAGTAGCGCTTTAGCTAAGTTAGCACGTGCTCCAAAGTATTGCATTTGCTTACCAACTGCCATTGCTGATACACAGCAAGCAATTGCGTAGTCATCGCCAAAAATTGGACGCATTAAGTCGTCATTTTCATACTGAAGTGCACCTGTCACAATTGACATTTTTGCACAGTACTTTTTAAAGCCTTCTGGTAATTTTTCTGACCATAAGACTGTCATGTTTGGCTCAGGTGCTGAACCTAAGTTTGTTAGTGTATGTAAGTATCTAAATGAGTTTTTAGTAACTAGGTGTTTACCATCAAGTGTCATTCCACCTAATCCTTCAGTAACCCATGTTGGATCTCCTGCAAATAGATCATCATAGTCTTTAGTACGTAAGTGACGTGCTAAACGTAACTTCATAATAAATTGATCAATATACTCTTGAGCAATTTCTTCCGTGATGATTCCTGCTTGTAGATCTCTTTCAATAAAGATATCTAAGAAAGTTGAGGTACGTCCAAGTGACATTGCCGCTCCATTGTTTTCTTTAATTGCTGCTAAGTATCCATAGTATAACCATTGGATAGCTTCTTGAGCATTATTAGCTGGTTCTGAAATATCATGACCATAAGATGCTGCCATCGCTTTTAGATCGACTAAAGCGCGAATTTGCTCATTTACATCTTCTCTTAGTTGAATTGTTTCAGCATTAATTTTTTTAATTTTTAATAAATCTTTTTTCTTTTCTTCGATTAAGAAATCAACTCCGTATAAAGATACACGGCGATAATCTCCGATAATACGGCCACGACCATAAGCATCTGGCAGACCAGTGATTAAACCTGAACTACGTGCAGCTCTAATCTCAGGTGTATATGCATCAAATACTCCATCATTATGTGACTTAATATGTTTATGGAAGAATGATGAAACTTCTTCATCCCATTTATAGTCATAGTAATCTAATATTGAGTCAACCATACGTAAACCACCGTAAGGATTAATTATGCGTTTTAATGGCGCATCAGATTGTAAACCAACAATTGATTCTTCTTCTTTAATTATATAACCCGGTGCAAAATTATTTACACCTGAAATGTTTTTAGTATCTATATCTAGGACCCCAAGCTCTAACTCTTTAGCTAAAAGCTCTTCAGACTTACTCCATAGTTTCTTAGTTGATTCTGTAGGTCCAGCTAAAAATGAATCATCAGCATCATAGCGCGTAATATTTTGTTTAATAAAACTTGCGACGTTGATTTCTTCTTGCCAGTCAGAACCGCTAAAATCTCTCCACCCTTTATATTTCATATTATCATCCTCCAACTAATATAATATCACATAGTTTATAAAAATCTAGCCATTTTAAGTAATTTATGAACCGATTTAGTAAACTTGCAACTAATATGCCCATACACACTAAAAGTTGTTAAAAGAAGGCTCCTTTTAACAAATAAAGAACACTAGAAAAACACTCTAAAGCAATATTTCTACCCTTTTCATTAAGACCCAAATAATAAATAAAAGTAAATACAATAAATTTATAAAATTAGTAATTAGTCAGATAGCGATAAAAGGTCTATATCGATAAAAAGCAGATCTTTACTATTAATATCCTAAATACATAAAAAATCCCCTTTTTTGTATATTTTGCACAATTTGAGTGAATTTATTGTTTTATTAAACATGTGAAAAAATAAACAAGTGACATATAATGGGTTTATAGAAAGAGGAGGAACAGATATATGTTAGAAAGAATTGAAAGAAATACACTTGAAGATCGTATATTCCATTTACCAGAAATGAGAAAGTTTGGCGATGACGCAGCCGTTAAACAAATATTTTTTGATACCCCTAATACAGTTGGAGCAATTACGTGCGCTAAGCCAGGTCAATATCTAGAACTACACTCACATGAGTCAGCTGATGATATTTGGTTTGTACTTGAGGGAACTGCTGATTTTTACCCTAACCTGACTGATTATGTCGAGATTAAACAAGGTGATGTTATTTTTTCAAAACCTGGAGAACTTCACGGAATGAAAAACAATTCCGATGAGAACTTTGTAATGCTAGGTATTGCTGGACCAACTCCAATTGGATTTACTACCTATAAAGATAAACACAACAATATATATTAAATAGAGGAGAATATAAAAATGAAAGTAGCACTATTAGAACCATTAAACGTACCTGATTCAGTTATTAATGAATTAGCAAAAGCAATTACTGAAAAAGGCCATGAGTTTGTATATTACAATGAGAAAACCACAGACAATGCTGAACTGATTAAAAGAAGCCAGGATGCTGATATCGTAATGATTGCCAACAATCCATACCCAAGTGCAGTTATTGATCAACTACCAGATTTAAAACTGATCAATGTTGCCTTTACTGGAGTTGACCATGTTGGAGTCAAAGACGCAAACAACCAAGATATTATTATTTCAAACGCTGCTGGTTACGCTAACCAGGCAGTTGCAGAGTTAGCAATTGGATTAGTCTTAGATCTCTACCGTCAAATCACGGTAGGAAATGAAGAAATAAGAAGTGAAAATTTTGCTGGACCATTCCAAGGAAGAGAAATTAAAGGGAAGACCGTAGGAGTAATTGGAACAGGTAAAATCGGTATTGAGACAGCTAAATTATTTAAAGCATTTGGTGCAACATTAATTGGCTATGACCCATACCCTTCTCAAGATGCAAAAGAGTTAGGTCTTGAATATGTCGAGTTAAATGAATTACTAGAGAGATCAGATATCGTTACCCTACACTTACCATTAATAGACTCAACTCGTAACTTAATTTCTGAGAATGAATTTAAACTAATGAAAGACTCGGCAATCTTAATCAACTGTGCGCGTGGACCAATCGTCGACAATGACAAGTTAGCTGAAGCATTAAACAATGATGTAATCGCAGGTGCAGGTATTGATGTCTTTGATATCGAACCACCACTAGCTAGTGATTACAAATTACTAACTTCGAAAAACGCAATTCTAACACCACATGTTGGATTCTTAAGTGATGAAGCAATGGTATTAAGAGCACAAATCGCATTTGATAATACACTCGCATTTTTAGATGGTAAGCCAACAAATATCGTTAAGTTATAAGTAACTAAACATTATCCCTTTAACTTAAGTAGAATCTACAAATAAAGTAGATTCTTTTTTTGTATTTAACACAACATATCCATTATTTTAAAATTAAAAAAGACTATTTAAGAAAATAGTCTTGATAAAAGAATTAATTATTACGCAACGCCATTAACAATTAAAGTGAAAGCAATTAGATTAGATAAAGCATGAACACTCATCGATGAATAAATCGACTCCGTTTTAAAGTAAGCATAGGCATAGATTAAGCCATTTAGTCCATATGGGAAAGCTAAGAGTAACTCACTCATACCGACTCCTGATCTAAAGCCCGCTAATAAATGAATTAGGGCAAAGATTACAAATGACGATAGATATGCCAAATACTTATTGCGATGAATTAGTGTTCGAAAGCATAAGCCACGAAAAACTAACTCTTCCATAATTGGCGCACCAATCACTACTGAGAAAAACATTCGAACTGGATATCTATCAATTAATAGCATTACAACTTCTTGATTTACAGTATTATCTGTTTCTAAAACAATACCCAGTAACTCTAAAAGATTCATATAGAAACCTGCTGTAAAGAGATAGAGGAAATAGAGTCCAATTGGTAGTAGTATTTTCTGCTTCCAGGTTAGTGCTCGATAAGCATAGCTTGATTCCTTAATTAAAGGATAGAGTGTATAAGCAACTAAGATAAATGTTAAAATTGATGAAGTAATATAAGCCCAAGTTGGTAAGTACTCACCAATCATTTCCGAGCTTAAGTAAACAAAGACTAGAAAGAGCCAGTTTGAAACTTTGACTAAAGTTTTACGCTGGGTGATCGGCAAATAACTATTAGCAATCACTTGCTCATCAATAAGTTTCGTATCATTCTCACGCTTATAACTAAAATACATAATCATAAACATTATTAACTGGTTAGCTAGTACTAGAAGTGCAATACTATTTGATGCTGGTAGATCCAAGATACTAACATTAAAGATTGAAAATATTAGAAAGCTGATTGCTAAATAGATCATATAAGATACAAAATAGATCATATAATTTTATCCCCTTTAGTATTGTTTTAAGCGCGCTCTTAACTCACGATCAACTTCACGTTTCTTAATCGTTTCACGCTTATCATAGTTTGCTTTACCCTTAGCTAGGGCAATTTCAACTTTGATCATACCATGCTTAACATAAACTTTCGTTGGAACAATTGTATAACCCGCTTGACTGACTGATCCCATTAATTTATTAATCTCACGCTTATTTAAAAGTAGTTTTCGATTACGAACCTCAGTATGATTAAATTGGTTAGCCTCGCGATATTGAGCTACATGCATCTCACGTAAGTAAACTTCATTGTTAATAATATCAACATATGCTTCAGCTAAAGATAGTTGAGCATTTTTAATTGACTTAACTTCTGATCCACTTAAGACAATACCCGCTTCAAATTTATCTTCTAAAAAATAATCATAATTGGCTCTTTTATTATTAGCTAGAATTTTCATATTACTTATTTCTTCCACCTTTTCTTACTTTGGCTGCACTTTTATTATTTCGCTTAAAGTTTTTAGCAGCTGGTTTTTTCCTTTCAGGATTCGCTCGCCCATTACTTGGTTTTTTAACTGCTGGACGACGTTTTTGACTTTTAGCATTTTCTGGCTCAAAGATTTCAAAGTCAACATTTCTTAAAGCCTTTGATGCAGTAATTAAACGAACTGTTACTTTATCACCCATTTTATAAGTCTTATTATTTTCACTTAAGAGTGAGTAACCATCTGGACTTAAATTATAGAAACCTTTTAAGGTATCGATTTTAATTAAACCTTCAATCATATTATCTAATTGAACAAAGATACCAAAGTTATGGACTGATGAAATTGACCCTTTGTAAACATCACCAATATGTTTCTCCATGTATTCAGCAATCTTCATATCATTAACTTCACGCTCAGCTGTAATAGCTTGACGCTCACGGTTTGATAAATCAAGACTTGCTTGAACTAAGTATTTTTCATCTTGTTCAAAGGTATTAAATTCATTTTGAATGAAATATTTCTTAAGCATACGGTGTAAAATTAAGTCTGGATATCTTCTAATTGGTGAAGTAAAATGACCATACTCTTTACTTGCTAAACCAAAGTGTCCAATATTATTAACATCATAACGTGCTTTTTGCATTGATCTTAACATTTGATTTGCTAAAACAAAGTAGTTCTCATCATCTTTTGATTCAGATAATAATGTTTGTAGTTGCGCAGGATGAACAGCATCTAAAGAACCCTTCATTTGATAGCCCATAATTGAAGCTAAATTGGCAAAGTCTCGCATCTTAGCTGGATCTGGTTTCTCATGAATACGATAAATCGATGGCCATTCACTATATGCCATTAAACGGGCAATTGTTTCGTTAGTTATAACCATAAAGTTTTCGATTAAGCGTTCTGCTTCCCCACGTTCACGAATACCAACTGATTCAATCTCACCTTGTTTATTAATTTTCAAATCAATCTCATCTTTATCAAAATCAATCGCTCCAAGTTTATCACGACGTGCTTGTAAGATTGTCGCTAGATCACGCATTTCTCTCAGTGATTCTTTTACTGGTTTATATTCTTTATGAGCTTTTGGATTATTAAAGACATCATTAACTTTACGATAAGTTAAGCGATGTTTATTTACAATTACTGATTCAGCAATATCATAGTTAACGACATTACCGTTTTTATTAATTTCCATAGAAATTGACATTGCTAATCTTTCAACATCGGGATTTAGAGAACAAATACCATTTGATAATTGTGGCGGTAACATTGATACAACACGATCCGCTACATAAACTGAAGTCCCGCGTGCATAAGCTTCCTTATCAATTGCTGAGCCTTTTTCAACATAGTAATCAACGTCCATTATATGGACACCTAAAAGGTAATTGCCATTCTTTAATTGCTTAATTGAGATAGCATCGTCTAAGTCTTTAGCGTCATCGCCATCAATTGAAAAAATTAATTGATCAGTTAAATCAACACGATTAACTTTATCCGCTTCACTAACACTATCTGGTACAGTCTTTAATTGCTCAAGGACTGCATCTGGCCATTCTAAGCGAATATTATTTTCAAGTAGTACAGCTAGAATATCCACTCCCGGATCATCCATGTAGCCTAAGACCTTCTCAACATTAGCTTGAATCTTATTATTATTAAATGAGATAACTCTTAGTAACACCTTATGACGATTTAAGTTTGGATAATCTTTCATGTTCATTATCTCAATCTTGTTTTCGTACATTAAATTATCTGCAATAAATTTTACTGGTAATCGCTTTGAGTAAACAGTTCCGACAATCTTCTCTAAGTTACGTTCTAATACTTCGACAATATGCCCTTCATCTTTATCATTAATTACTTGTGCTACGACAATATCTTTATCGTAAACATTTTTCAAGTTATCTTTTGATATATAAATAGACTCACGATCTTCAAGATCAATAAAACCAAAGCCACGACGATTTACTCGTACGCGTCCATGAAAATAATTGTCCCATTTTCCAAGATACAAAAAGTCATTTTTCATAATTACTTCATAAGTTTTTACCAACTCATCAAGTAAGATTATAAAGTCTTTTCTATCTTGATCTTCCACATTAAAAAATTCCATCCATTCAAGTACTGTTTTTGGACTCTTTTCATGATTTTCAATTTCTTTTACTATCATTAGTTTATCTATATTCATAGTCTACTCCTTAAAATAAAAAAGGCATATAGCCTTGTTTATTTATATTATTCTCACTAATACAACTAACAGAAAAAAGATTACACCTAACACCATTGTAGCATTAGCTATTACTTTTTCAGGACCACGTTCTTTAACGTTAGCGAATAAATTCAAGCCACCAGCTCCACCTGTAAATGCGCTAGAAATTCCGTCTGATTTCCCACTTTGTAATAATGAAAGAATAATTAATAAAATTGCTACTGTCATAATTAATATATTAAGCATTTAATAACCACCTTTCGCTAGGATAATTATACCATTTGAGAAAACAAAATACAAACTAAAGATTTATCACTAGTTCAATCAATATTTATAGAGCCACAAAAATAAAACACCCCTATTATATTAGTCAAAGAGGTGCTTGTATGAGTACAGAAAATGACTGTAAACCTAAAATCAAAATAAATTGATCAATTAACTAAACTATTTCTCCTGGAAACTATTAGGAGAATTAATTGATAAGAGCTTAACTGTTCTAGTTGTATTATTTATCCAGTTATGTGCTTTTGTAGATTCAAAATAT
>JAAYHR010000063.1 GCA_012735275.1 Erysipelothrix sp. | reverse complement strand
TATACTGATTTTAAATCTCAATTATGCATCAGTAATAAATAATATTAAGTTAAAAACAATTCAAATTAAAAGCTAGAGAACAATAGTAATTGATTTTGCTGATTCTCTATCTTTTTAATTATTATTTAACACATTTTTGTTTAGTCCGATTCTTTTATCAAGTAGGTAGAGGTATTAAGTAAGTTGAGAACATAAAATTCAAGAGACTTCATAGTGAGTCTTTTTGTATGAGTGAATCTGTAAATGTTAGATCAAAAATTTAATCTTATTAGTAATGGTTTAAAAGCGGAGGAGATGTGGATTTTACATAAAATCTCTAACTAAAATATAATTGTGGTAGAATAAGAAGAGAATCATTTGTTATAATAAGAAGGTTGAAAGAAATAGAAAAAGAGAGTGATGAAATGTCTCATAGTTATAATGAACAAAGTATACAAATACTAGAAGGTTTAGATGCTGTTCGTAAACGTCCAGGAATGTACATCGGATCAACAGATTCGCGTGGACTTCACCATATGGTTTGGGAAATTATGGATAATGCGATCGACGAGGCTTTAAATGGCTTCGGTAAAGAAATTAATCTAGTTATATATAAAGATGGATCAATCTCTATACAAGACTTCGGACGTGGAATGCCAGTTGGTAAACACTCCTCAAATAAGTCGACACTAGAGGTTATTTTTACAGTGCTTCATGCCGGAGGTAAATTTGGTGAGGGTGGTTATAAAACATCAGGTGGACTTCATGGAGTTGGGGCGTCAGTCGTAAATGCATTGTGTGAATACTTAATCGCAACTGTTGACTACAATGGTCAACAATATGAAATGGAATTTAAAGATGGAGGCCAAGTTGTCTCTAAACTGAAGAAAATTAAGAAAGTTTCAACTACTGGATCTATGGTTAGATTTAAACCAAATGAAACGATCTTTACTGAAACTGAATTTAACTACAATTTAATCGTTGAACATGTCCGCGAAAGTGCATTTTTACTAAGTGGGATTCGTTTCAATGTTTTAGATGAGCGTACTGGTAAGAGCGAATCTTTATATTATGAAGATGGATTAATTGCCTTCTTAAAATTCTTAGAAAAGAAAGCAAAACCATTACATGAGCCAATCCACTTTAAAGGTATGGGTTCTGATGGAATCGAAATTGATTTTGTTGCGCAATTTGACGATGGTTATACTGAGTCGACATATTCATATGTAAACTTAGTTAAGACAATTGATGGTGGTACTCATGAATCAGCATTTAAGTCAGCACTAACTAAATCAATTAATGATTTTGCCCGTAAAAATAATATCTTAAAAGAAAAAGATAAGAACTTTGAGGGAATCGATGTTCGTGAAGGATTAACTTCAATTCTTTTAGTTTCAATTCCTGAGAATTTATTACAGTTTGAAGGTCAAACTAAATCGAAACTAGGAACACCAGAAGCACGTGGTGCAGTTGAGTCATTTATTTTAGAACATATGACTTACTACTTAGAGGAAAACCGCTCGGCTGCGAATGCGATTATTGCTAAGATCCAACAATCAGCTGATGTGCGTCTACAAGCTCGTAAAGCACGTGAGAATGCCAGAAATAAAAATAAGAATGCTAAGGAAGAAAGACTACTATCAGGTAAACTTTCACCGGCCCAAAGACGTAACCCTAAAAAGAATGAACTTTATTTAGTGGAAGGGGACTCAGCAGGAGGATCTGCCAAACAAGGGCGTGACTCGAAGTTTCAAGCTATCCTACCACTAAGAGGTAAAGTCTTAAATACGGAAAGATTAAAGTTAGCTGATGTACTTAAGAACGAAGAGTTATCCACAATTGCTTATACAATTGGAGCTGGCGTTGGTGATGACTTTGTCGTTGAAGACTCACAGTACGATAAAATTATCCTAATGACGGATGCTGATACTGATGGTGCGCATATTCAAGTACTATTATTAACATTCTTCTATCGTTTTATGCGTCCGCTTTTAGAAGCTGGAAAAGTCTATATTGCACTTCCACCTTTATATAAAATATATTCAGGTAAGAAGTTTGATTATGCTTACTCGGAAGAAGAATTAGAAACATTAAAAGAAAATTATTCAAGCTTTAACCTCCAAAGATATAAGGGGTTAGGTGAGATGAACGCTGATCAGTTATGGGATACAACAATGTCTCCTGAATCTCGAACATTAATTAGAGTAACAATTGATGACTTTGAAGTTGCTGATCGTCGCTTCTTTGAATTAATGGGTAATCAGCCAAATCTTCGTCGTGAATGGATTGAGGAAAATGTTTCCTTCACCTTAGAAGATGAATTTAGTGAGGAGTTAACATGAGCGAAAAAACAGTAAATAATATAATTGAATCAGTTATTGAAGATGTCGTTGGAGAGCGCTTTGGTCGTTACTCTAAATACATTATTCAAGAACGTGCTCTGCCGGATGCTCGTGATGGATTAAAACCGGTTCAAAGAAGAATTTTATATGGAATGTATAAAGAAGGTAATATGCATAATAAACCCTATTTAAAATCAGCTAAAACAGTTGGTATTGTAATGGGGAACTATCACCCACATGGTGACTCAAGTATTTATGATGCGATGGTTAGATTATCGCAACCATGGAAAGTAAATCACTTATTAGTTGATATGCACGGTAATAATGGTTCAGTTGATGATGATCCAGCAGCGGCTATGCGTTATACAGAA
The DNA here is from genome assembly GCA_012735275.1 of Erysipelothrix sp. Taxonomy (GTDB): domain Bacteria; phylum Bacillota_I; class Bacilli_A; order Erysipelotrichales; family Erysipelotrichaceae; genus JAAZDN01. Next base: position 7,633 of record JAAYHR010000063.1, on the reverse strand, counting down.
GCCCGCTTATCAAAATTAGCTGGAACAATGTTAGATGATATTGATAAGGATACAGTTTTCTTTGCACCAAACTTTGATGATAGTGAGATGGAGCCAACAGTGCTACCGTCACCATTTCCAAACCTTTTAGTCAATGGATCAACAGGAATTGCGGCAGGATATGCAACAAATATTCCGCCACATAACTTAAGTGAAGTTATTGCCGCAACGATTCACCGCTTAAATAATCCAACATGTAGTCTTGATGACTTAATGACTTATGTGAAAGGACCTGATTTTCCATCAGGTGGGATTGTTCAAGGGATTGAAGGGGTAAAAGATGCCTTTAGAAATGGTAAGGGCCGTGTAGTTATTAGAGCGAAAACTGAAATTGAAACATTCTCTAATATGCACCAAATCATTGTTGATGAATTACCATTTGAAGTTAATAAATCAAACTTAGTTAAGAAAATTGATGAGATCAGGCTTAATAAAGATCTAGATTCAATCTCAGCAGTTAGAGATGAGTCAGATCGTACTGGACTGAGAGTCGTAGTCGATATTAAAAAAGATGCTGATCCACATGTTGCCCTTAACTATTTATTAAAATCGACAGAATTACAAGTTTACTATAACTATAACGTAGTTGCGATTGTTAATAAGCGTCCTGAACAAATGGGACTAGCACAAATGATCGATGCTTTTATCGCTCATAGAGAAGAAGTTGTGATTAACCGTCTAACTTATATTCAAGCGCGTTTAAATGCTCGCTTACATATCATTGAAGGTTTAATTAAAGCTGTTTCAGTCATGGATGAAATTATCGCAATTATTCGCTCATCAGCAAATAAGAGTGAATCAAAAAAGGCCATTATTGCTGAGTTTAATTTTTCGGAAATTCAAGCTGAAGCAATTGTTATGTTGCAGTTATATAAATTATCATCAACTGATGTTAATGTTTTACAAGATGAATTTAAAGAAGTTTCAAAAGAATTAAATGAAATTAATACTTTATTAACTAACTCAGTCTTATTAACACAATTAATTGTTAATGAACTAAAAGCGGTTGATGAAGAATTCGGTGTTGAACGTCGCAGTGAAATTCAAGATAAGGTTGAAGAAATCGAACTTGATAAGACGGACCTAATTACTAATGAGGACGTTAAAGTCTCAATTACTGAACAAGGTTATGTTAAACGTGTTTCACTAAGATCATTTAATATGTCTGAGTCGGATCTACCTGGAATGAAAGAAAATGATCATTTAATTGGATCATTAGAAGTTGAAATCCTTGATACACTCTTACTCTTTTTAAATGATGGGTCATATATCTATATGCCAGTTTATGAATTAACTGAATTTAGATGGAATGATCTTGGTTCACATATCTCATCATATGTTAAGGGAAGTCAAGGTAAGTTAATTGTCAGTGCAATTGTTGTTTCTGACTTTACTTCAGCTGCTTGGATTACTTCGGTATCAAAAGCAGGTAAAGTAAAACGTTCTAAACTTGATGCCTATGAAGCAGTTCGTTACTCATCGACAATTAATTCGATGAACTTAAAAGATGATGAACTAGTTAAAGCCTTTGTAACTTATGAAGAAGAGGAAATTATGATTGTTACAAAAGATGGCTTTGTTAATAAGTATCACAATGAAGAAGTTGGTCAAACTAACCTGCGTACGCAAGGTATCATTGGTATCAATCTTGGTAAAGATGATTATGTTGTTGATGCCGTTGCTATTTCGCCAGAAGATCAATTTGTTGCAGTTGTCAATAATGCATCTGGTATGAAGCGATTAAGAGTTGCTGATATCGATAACAGCAATCGTTCAACTAAGGGTGAACGTATCTTTAAACAAACAGCATCTAATCCACAATCATTAAAAATGGTTAGAGTTGTAACTACTGATGATTCACTGGTATTTGTTGATAAAAAATCGATTACTGTTCCAGTAACTGATATTTCAATTATGACTAAGGATCAGTCTTTCTCAAGACCAATGGATATTAAAAAGAATTTCTATGTTATATCTGAAGTTCAAAGAGTCCTATTCAAAGTCTTATCAAATAAGAATGAACAAATATCATTAGATATCTAAACTGTTTAATCAGGCTTATTGCTCGTAATTTTTACGGGTATAAGCTTGAAAACAGTTTTTTTATATACAGGGAATTTACAATAAATGCCTAAACTATGTGATATAATTTACCATAGGAGGCGATATTTATGGATAAATTTATTTTATGGACGGTACTAATGACAGTACTCTTAATTTTACTTGTCCTGTTCTTTACTTTTATTCCGGTGGGATTATGGATTACAGCTTATTTTTCAGGGGTCAAAATAAAAATGACTACTTTAATTGGAATGCGTTTAAGAAGGGTTGCTCCATCACGCATTGTTAATCCAATGATTAAGGCAACTAAAGCAGGATTAGTCTTAGATATTGATGGACTTGAAGCGCATTTACTTGCTGGAGGTAATGTTAATACATTAGTTGATGCACTTATTGCAGCACAAAGAGCTAACATACCTTTAGATTTTGAATCAGCGGCAGCAATTGACTTAGCAGGACGTAATGTTCTTGAAGCAGTTCAAGTTTCAGTTAACCCGAAAGTTATTGAAACACCGATTATTGCAGCAGTATCTAAAGATGGTATTGAAGTAATGGCGAAAGCACGTGTTACTGTTCGTGCAAATATTGAACGCTTAGTCGGTGGTGCTGGTGAAGAAACAATTATTGCTCGTGTTGGTGAAGGTATTGTTACTACAGTCGGGTCATCAAACTCACATAAAGATGTCTTAGAAAATCCTGATTCAATTTCTGAAACAGTATTAAGTAAAGGTTTAGATTCAGGTACTGCATTTGAAATCTTATCTATTGATATCGCGGACGTTGATGTTGGCCGTAATATTGGTGCTAAATTACAGATGGACCAAGCAGAAGCTGATAAGCGTATTGCGGAAGCTAAAGCCGAAGAGCGTCGTGCAATGGCGGTAGCGAAAGAACAAGAGATGGTTGCGGAAGTTCAAGCAATGAAGGCTCGTGTTGTAGAAGCTGAAGCAGAAGTACCATTAGCGCTAGCTAGTGCGCTAAGAGAAGGTCGTATGGGTGTTATGGATTACTACAATATGAAAAACGTATTAGCTGACACTGATATGCGTGAAGCAATTGCCGGGACAACTGATAACAAGAAAAAGAAATAAGAGGTGATTAAATGGAAACAATCATATTTTATTTAATCGTATTCTTTGTTTACATGGCGCTAACAACGCGCGAGAAAATGAAACGTGCCAATCAACAAGTTGAGAGTCGAAAACCAAATGTCCAAAAAGACACACCAGAATCATTTTTAAGCCGAGTAAAGGGTTTAATTGAAGATGAGGTAATGGGCTTAGAACTTATGGAAGAAATTAATGAATATCGGAGAGTGAAAACTGATCCTGATGCCAATATTAATCATGGTCATCAACATATTCAACCAGAAGAAACGCGTGATGATCGTATTATGCGCGAACAGTTAAAAGAATTTCGTCATTCCGAATCAGCAGGTATTGCTCGTTTGGAAAGAGAAGACTTACATCGTGATTTCGATTTCGCAAACTATACAACACCAACTGAGTTCAAGCCTGAACCAGTTAAGGTTGAAGTATTGGAAGAGTCAAATAACCCATTAGGCTTATTTGCCGATCAAGATGAAGTATTAAAGGCTCTTATCTATAGTGAGATACTAGATAAGCCAAAAAGTTTAAGATAATATAATTAGCTTAAGATGAGTATCAATTGATATTTAAATGAGGCGGTTATTCAATAATGATTAACACAACTTTGGATTAGATCCGAGTTGTGTTTTTCTTTTGCAACAAAGTTCACCATTTAAGATACTTTTAGATATTGAAGAAAAAAGGACAAATGCCAAAATATATTTAAAAGAATTTAGAAAGGAGAAATAGTGATGGTAGATATTAAAAAAATAATGAAGGAATGAGGCAAGCAAATTTTGATCGGTGTTTTGCTAGTTGTTGTTTATTTTATCATAGACTTTGCTTTTTTTAAGTCTTTTAATATTTTGCGTAGTCTAATTACTTACGCAGTAGTACACATTTGCTTTCATATGTATTTTTTCATTTCTGATGAAAGAAAAGCACGAAAAAATAGTGAAAACCATCCATCCTTATAATACGAAAAAAAGCCTCAGGAGAAATAATCAGAAATAATCTCTTGAGGCTTTTACTATAATCTATTTTGCTTTAGGTTCCGGAGTATTCTTATTTAGAATAACTGGAATAATAATTGGATTTCTTTCTGTCTTCTCAATGAAGTATGGTTCTAATGTTGTTCTTACTGTGCGCTTAATTTGGCTGAATGTTGTTTTTCCTGCCAACTCTTTTCTAAGTGCGTTGTAGACTAACATTTCTGCTTCCTTAAGCATTTGTGTCGATTCTTTAACGAAAACGAATCCACGACTTAAGATGTTTGGTCGACATAGTATTTTGTTATTTCTTGAATCGATTGAAACGATTACTGAAACAAGTCCATTATCACTTAATAAGTGACGGTCTTTTAATACTGCTGTTGATAAACCTGAAGCATCTGATCCATCGACATATATATCATCAGCATGAATCTTATGATTAGCACGATATACTTTACGATCTCTTAGAATTAATGGATCACCATTGTTTGAAATAAAGATATTGTTTGGTTTAACGCCAACTTCCATTGCTGTTTTAGCGTGGATTTTTAACATCTTGTTTTCACCATGCATTGGCATGAAGTATTCTGGTTTAGTTAATTGTAAGAATAGTTTTTGTTCTTCACTTGAAGCATGTCCAGTAGTATGTAAGTTTGATAATACTGATTTTGTTAATACGTTAGCACCAGCTCTAGTTAATGAGTTAACGATTTTGTTAACACTTTTACCATTACCTGGAATTGGGCTTGATGAGAATGCTACTGTATCACCTGGAAAAATCTTAATGTGACGATGTGTACCGTTTGCAATTCTTGATAGGGCAGCCATTGGCTCTCCTTGTGATCCAGTACATACGATACATAGTTCGTTTGCTGGAATTTTCTTTAGTTCGTGTGCTTTTACAAATGATGATTTTGGAATATTGATGTGTCCAAGTTGTTGTCCAACATCAACTACGTTTTCCATTGATCTACCAAAGACAGCAACTTTCTTACCGTTTGCAACTGCTGATTCTAGAATTTGTGCAACTCTGAATACGTTAGATGCGAATGAGGCAATAATTAATCTACCTTTAGCGTTTTTCATAATTTCATTTATTTGTTGTCCAACTTTTTTCTCTGATAATGAGAATTCTTCAATTTCTGAGTTTGTTGAATCACTTAATGCTAGTGTTACTCCAGTTGATCCGATAAATGCCATTTTTTGATAATCGACATTTCCTGATACCGGTGTTAAATCGAACTTAAAGTCTCCTGTTGAAATAACTGTACCGTTTGGAGTTGTAATATATACTCCATAAGCATCTGGGATTGAGTGAATTACTGAGAAGAAGCCAACTGTGAAGTGTTTTGTTCTTACACTTGAATCGCCGTTAAACTCTTCGATTTTTACTTTTTTAGCTAATTTGTGTTCTTCAAGTTTTCTTCTAATTAAGAAAGTTGCGAACTTCGGTGCATAAATTTTTGGAATGTCCATTGCTTTTAATAAGAATGGGATACCTCCGATATGGTCTTCATGTCCGTGTGTAATAATAAGTGCTTTAACTTTTTCTTTATTTTTTACTAAGTAGTCAAAGTCTGGAATAACATAGTTAATTCCTAGAAGGTTTTCTTCTGGGAACATAACACCAGCATCGATAATTATTATTTCGTCATTATGTTCGATACAGTACATGTTCTTTCCGACTTCTCCAAGTCCACCTAATGCATATACTAAAGTGTCTGTCTCTTGGATATAGTCAGCTACTTCATTTTTAATTTTTTTCAATGTTTTCATATAATCTCCTTAAATTTCTTTTGCGTTTTCTAGCACTTTAAAAGGATCATCTTTATCTATGCGGTCGTAGAATAATATACCTTCAAGGTGATCATATTCATGTTGCATGGCAATAGCTAAAAACCCTCGTGCTCTTATAGTTACATCTTGTTTTGATATTGCATCATAAGCTTGTATAGTAACACGCGCATTACGATAAACATGTCCCTCGTGAATATCTTCAACCGAAAGACAACCTTCTCCACTTTTTAAGAAACTCATTTGTTCTGAGTGGCTAATTATTTTTGGATTTACAAGTGCATACTCTTTTACTATTATATCATTATCCACGACTTCTTCAAGTCTAACAACAAACATCCTTTTATTTACACCAACTTGTGGGGCAGCGATACCAACTGCCGGCTTAAGTCCGTATTTTTCTTGATTCTCTTCAATAATTGAATCAGTTACATACTTACGCATGTTCATAATTAATTCTTCATCTTCTTTATTTAAAGGAAGCTCTACTTCCATATTTTTTGCTCTTAAAATTGGGTCATTATCTAAAATGACATCTAAATATTTATTTTTCATGTTTTTACCTCTAGACCATTATAAAGTATCCGCATTGAAAATTCAAAAATATTAGCCTATTTGACTGATAAAGATCCTAATCAAGATTAAGTATGCAAAAAGATTGGTATCGTAAGGATAAATTTACTTAATCCTAGTTTTCCATTAGTCAATAGGCTCATAATGATATATAATTAGTATTATGTGAGTCGAAATGAAATATTTTTTACTTGTAGTAAGGAGGCAAAAATGAAGAAGTTTTTTAATTTATTTAAAGTAGCTAAAAGTATCGATATGTTTATTAATATTATTACAATTTCTTTAGCAATCTTTGGATTAGTAATGGCAGTTTCTGCTTCGATGACAGCCTCGAATAATTCAACTACAATGTTGGTATTTGCGACAATTAAACAATTAGTTTATTTATTTATTGGATATATGCTGATGGTCACAGCCTCAAAACTCTATAATCATAATCTAGCTAAAAAGTTAATTATGCCATTATCTCTAGTAATGATTGGGTTACTAGTATCAACTATTTTGTTTGGTGAAACTAATGGCGCTTATGCATGGATTAAATTCAAAGTTGGTCCGATGGCATTTACAATTCAGCCATCTGAATTTGCCAAAGGTTCGACAACAATTTTACTAGCGATGTTTCTTGGGGATATTGCTTATAATACACCACGCAGTCGTAAGGAAATTGTACAACCAGTAATGATTGTTGTATTAGTTCAAACTCTTATTATCTTAGTCCTACAAAAGGATTTAGGAAGTGCTTTAGTTTTATTAATGATATCTTATTTTATTAGCTTAATTCCAAGTCATCCCAAATTAAGAAAAATGCAGAATTATATGACGATCTTAGTGATTGTCGGAATCTTTGGATCAATCTTTCTTCTATCAGACCTTGGTCTTAACACGGTTTCTAAGTTACCGTTTATTAGACCTTATCAGTTACAAAGGTTTTATGACTATGCGAATCCATTTATTTCGCCCGGTGGTTATCAGTTATCGGGCTCATTAATTGCCTTTTCTCGTGGTGGTCTCTTTGGAACGGGGCTTGGTCAATCGGTTCAAAAATATGGTTATTTACCAGAAGTTCGTACAGACTTTATTTTACCG
>JAAYHR010000062.1 GCA_012735275.1 Erysipelothrix sp. | reverse complement strand
GCTCTATTCATTTGTTTATAGTTGGAAAAGTTTTGTACTTTCATATCGATCAAGAATACAAGGTAGAGATCACCATGGCTGGATAAGGTTCCAGAAAGGTGGTCTTTTTATGACTTATTTTGTTGGCGTTGATATCGCCAAGTTTACGCATGTTGCTTGTGTCATTGATCAATATGGACTTGTTATTACAGAACCATTTCCATTTGATAATACAATTGAAGGTTTTCAATTGTTTATCGCGCAAATTAATAGCTATTCTCATGATGATGTTTTTATAGGATTCGAATCTACTGCACACTATCACGAGAATTTCGCTAACTATCTAACTAATCAATCTTATTCTTATGAATTAATTAACCCTCTGCTTTCGAAAAGATTTAGGGGGTTAAATATCAGGGATGTTAAGAATGATAACGTTGATGCTCTTACTATCGCATCGTTTATTTCGATAAATCGTAATAATCCAATTCAAGAAACATTTTTTATTAATGAGCTGGCCTTTCTTTCAAAAGAAAGAAATAATCTTATTAAGCAGAAATCAAGAGAACTCGTCAGGCTTACTGCTTATCTAGATCGAGTCTTTCCAGAGCTTAAGCCATATGAAGGGAAATCCCTTTATACTCAAAGCTATAGACACTTTCTAAAAAAATATAGTACCGCTAAAGAAATAAAAGAAACTCGAATTGATGCTTTATTTAATGCTCTTAACACTAAGCGTAAGTTTCGCTCTTTAGAGTCCGTCAAAGAGATTAAAGAGTTAGCTAGAAAGTCTGTCGGTTATCATTCAGATGCGCTTTCTATTGTGATTAAGAATATCATCCATCAAATTGAGTTTCTAATATCACAGATAGATGCTGTTGAATCTGAAATCGATAATCACCCAATTGTAATAAATTCGCCGTTACACCAAATTCCTGGTATGGGCAATGTTCAGATTGCTTACATCATGTCTGCTATAAAAGATATTACACGATTTGATAGTCCAAGTAAAGTATTAGCTTTTGCGGGTCTTGACCCTAAAGTAAGACAGTCAGGACAATTTAAGGCTAAGAATACTAGAATGTCTAAGCGTGGCAATAAACTCCTTAGATATGCCCTAACATGGTCTGCGAATAATATTAGAAAAAACTCTGTGACCATGAATGACTATTACGTTAAGAAAATATCTGAAGGCAAGTCTCACTACAATGCTCTGGGGCATTGTGCCAAAAAAGTTGTCAATTATATTTACTTTATCTTATCGAATCCAGATAAAGAATTTATATTAGATTAACCAATAATACAATTAAACTTTTTAACTAACTCGATAAAGTTCTTTTTGACTTGCACTAATCAAATTAAATTATTTTGATAGATTTACTTGACAAAGTCATAGTTGGTCTCCTTATTAATTTATGAGGAGATAGGATTTTATTATTTCACAGATTATTTTATCTAATTAATTTTGGTTTTTGTGTGTACGTTTTGGTTTGCTCTAAAAGTTCCATCTACTCTTGTGAACCTTAAT
>JAAYHR010000061.1 GCA_012735275.1 Erysipelothrix sp. | reverse complement strand
GTTTAGCTACTTTTACAACTTTTTTACTCATACATATTCCTCTTTCCTTTATGTATGCTGTGGTAATTGGATCGTTGTAATCCTCCCACGCATATCTGGCTAGTAATCTAGCCTTATAATAATACATGATTATCAGCTGATAGTCAAGTATTAACCTAGACAATTTGATACTGTTTAAGAAAGTAAAAACCTCACCGAATAATCAAGTGAGGTTAGTCTTAATCTATCTTTTGTAAGTCTAGGTAATCAACTTCTGTTGAAGTTTCACGTCCGAACATAATTGTTAGAATATCTGCTTTTGCTGCTTCGTTATTCATAGATTCAACCGTACCTTCAATACCACGGAATGGTCCATTAAGAATTTTAACGAAGTCACCAACTTCAAAGTTTGCAACAACTTTAGTTTCTGTCATACCAATACGTTGTAAGATTGATTCAATCTCTTCATCTGAAACTGGGAATGGTTTTGCACCACCACCTGATGATCCGATAAATCCAGTAACTCCTGGCGTGTTACGAACAACATACCAAGCTTCATCTGTCATTACCATTTCAACGAATAAGTATCCTGGATATAAGTTACGCATTTTTGTAACTGGTTTATCCTTACGGATTTCAATCTCTTCTTCTTCCGCAACTAAGATTTGGTATAAAGCATCTTCAATACCCATAGTCTCAACACGACGTTCAAGATTTTCTTTAACGCGGTTTTCATGACCAGAGTAAGTATTAACTACATACCAGTGACGAGTTTTAACAAGTTCAATAACTTTGTCTAAGCCTGTTAGCTCATCTAATAGATCAGCTTCATCAGCAGCAGTTAATAAATCTTTCATAACATTTAGATATGCTGAAATTTCAATAAAGTCTTCATATAAGCGAATACGCCCACGATCAACTAATGATAAAATTTCATCTAATGTTTTAACTGTATGATCCTTATGCTTAGAATCACTCGTTGACATTTCATTTTTAATAAAGTGAATTAAATCAAGCATTGTTTGCTTAGCAGCTTGAGTTTCATCTTTAGTTCTTACTAATTCTTCACTCATGATAGAACACCTATCGCTCTAAGTCCTAATGTGATTAGGAAGTCACTTGCTATAAAGAATGCAGCAAAGACAAGAATAAATGCCACTGCTGTCGATGTATTACTTACTAACTCTTTACGCTTTGGCCATTTAACTTTTTTGGCTTCATCCATAATTCCTTTAAAAGAAAACCATTTCATATAATTCACTCCTATCGTGTTTCTTGATGTACTGTGTGTTTTCCACATTTTTTGCAAAACTTATTTAACTTCAAACGTTCGGTCGACGTCTGTTTATTCTTAACCGTAGAATAGTTTCGTGATAAACAAACTTCACACGTTAAGATGATCTTATTTTTCTTTGTCGCCATTACGAAAACACCCCTCTTTTTGATACTTAGTATCTTAGCACTTGCTTAAGCCATAGTCAAGATTTAATGACCAGCCTATTTAAATTCCGTCACATTCTTTACCCAATTTTCACGACGATAGACGATTGTCGATACCGTTAACTTAATTAAGTCAGTTGCCTGACCAATAATATAAAGCAGGACAATTGGAATATTAGTAAAGTAAGTAAAGAAGCCAACGATTGGAATATTAACTAACCACATAAAGCCTGAGTCCATAATAAAGGCAGATAATGAGTCTCCACCCGCTCTTAACATAAATAGAATTTGAACATTATACATAAAGACCCAGAAGAGTGAGCCAATGACTCTAAGTAGTTGAACTGAAATCATTTGCGCTTCACTCGATATATCTTTATAGATTAATGGTACAAAGCCAGAAATAATAATTAAGACCATACCGAGTAAGATTGCTAACATAACGGAGAAGAAGATTAAACGATTCGCATTTAGTTTCGCCTTATCATATTCATTAGCCCCTAAATGATGAGCGACTAATACTGTCGTCGCCGCTGACATTCCGTTAAATAAAACAAAGAATAAATCTGAGATTGATCCAGCGACTGCATAAGCTGACATGGCTGCTGGACCACGAGTTGCATAGAATTTCATTAAGACCGCCATCGATGAGGCCCACATAATTTCATTCATACCTGTATTAAAGGCATTCTTTGAAATTAGTGAGAAGAGTTTCTTATCAATCTTAAAGATATCTTTAACCTTGGTATTAAAGTCATACTGGCGTACTTTTAAAATCATTAATAAGAGTGCTAACTCGACAAAGCGTGAGATTAAAGTTGCCATACCTGCACCAAATACACCAAGTTTTGGAAAGCCAAAAGCCCCATTAATTAGTAAGAAGTTAAAGACTACGTTTACCACAACTCCAACAATTGAAGCATAGATTGGTGAGATTGTATCACCAGTTGAGCGGATAGCACCTGATATCGCTAATGATAGAGTTAGCGGTATGATCGAGTAAACAATGGCACGATAGTAGTCGGTACCAGCTGCGATAATTGAGCTATCACTTGTAAAGAAACTTAAGACTAAGTTTGGAAAGAATAGAATTAAGATAAAGAATGGTAAGGCAATTAAGTAGGCTAAAATAATTGATGCCCGAAATGATTCCTGCATCTTCCCCTTATTATGGGCTCCTAAGTATTGACCAATAAAAACACCAGAAGCTACTGTGACACCAAGTACTCCAAAGTTATAAATAATAAAGAAGCGGTTTGATGCCGCAACTCCTGATAAAAAACTATCTCCAAGTCCTGAGACCATTAGATTATCTAAAAGTCCGGCTAATGAAACCAGTAATCCTTGTAGCATTAATGGTAATGCTAATTTAAGTGTGCGCTTATAAAATGCACTATCCCCAATATATTTTTCTTTAAACATAATTTCAACTCCCCTAATTCACTGTTTCTTATTATAGGCTATTAGAGTTAATATTGATAGATGAAAAAAGACAAAAGCATTTGCTTCTGTCTTAGTTTAAAAGTCGTTTAATTTTTTGAATTGTATTATCGATTTTCTTAACTGAACACTTGAGTTGGTTAGCACTCTCTGAATAAGAATAGCCCGCAATTTGAAGTACGAGAACATTCTTCTCAAATTTATTTATGATTGGACTATATAAATATAGGTCACCAACATCTTCATCATATTTAGTTAAGGAGCTAATAACCTTTTCATCAGATAGAACATCTGAGTAGTAGAGTGTCACATCATCTGATACAAAGGCATCAAGTGATAGTGATGAGTAGAATTGCTTACTGGATAGTGATGAGAATTTGCGAATATAACCAATAATACTTCTTTCAATACATAGTTTAGCAAAAGAATAAAAGGGGACATTACGATTTGTATCATATGTATTGAAGGCCCCATAGAGGGCAATGCATCCTTCTTGATATAAGTCATCGCGTTCCACCCCACTGGGAACATAGCCTAAACATAAATTGTTGACTGAGCGCCAAATTAATAGATTATATTTTCTAATTAGCATGGCTTCGGCTTCTTTATTATCTTCCGCAATTAAATAAAGTAGTTCAAAATCATTTTGACTAAGAATAAAATCTCCTCCTTAAGAGAACGACTTATTAAATACTTCTTTGTCTTAAGATCTCATATAAGAAAACTCCGGTCGCTACCGAAACGTTTAATGATTCCACATTATTGACGATTGGAATTTTGCCGATAAAGTCACATGATTCACGTACTAAGCGTGACATCCCCTTACCTTCTGATCCCATAACTAAGACTGTCTTCATCTTGTAATCAATATCTGTATATGGAACCGAATCTTTTAAATCACTTCCAACTACCCAATAACCGGCTTCTTTTAATGTATCGAGTGCCCGTTTTAAATTATTGACTTTGGCGATTTTAACTGAGTCAATTGCACCGGCAGCAATCTTACTTACTGTTGGCGTTACTGAAACTGAGCGACGATCAAGAATTACAATACCGTCTACCCCCACAGCTGCGGCTGATCGAATGATCGCTCCAAAGTTATGTGGATCCTCTAATTGGTCTAGGACTAAAATTAGTGGATATTCCTTATCACTAATTAAGTCAGCTAATTGATAATACTTGTAATCAGCAACAAGCGCTACTGCCCCTTGATGATTACCCTTAAAGTCGCGGTCCATCTTATTCTTATCAATTTCACTAACTTTTATCTTTAGTGAGCGCGCTAAATCAATAATATCTTTATGACGATTTTTCAAGACAAATATTTCAATAATATCGCTGTCCTTCTTTTTTAACTTATCATAAACAATATTTTTTCCGTATATATATTGTTGCATATAATCTCCCTTTTACTGTCTCATTATTTCTTTATAATTTTATCTACATGAAATTCAAGCATTTTATCGAGTATGACATGCATACGCTCTAAATCTGTATAGTATAAATAACCAATTAAAGCTTCATAACCTGAAGCAATTCGATATATTACAACAGAAGCATTTTTGGCGACCGCTCCAACATTGGCATTACGCCCACGCTTATAAATATTAAACTCAGTTTCACTTAAAAATTCACTATCTAATAGTTCCTGCATAAAGTCAGCTTGACCATTTGCTGAAACATAAATAACACTCTTTTGTTGGAGGTCCTTGGATTTAGTATAGCCTTTCTCAACTAAAAACTTACGGACATGGAGCGTGATGACACCATCACCAATAAAAGCTAACACATTTCCTGAGTAACGATTGGGCATTAAATTAAACCTCTTTCCATTAAAATATCACGATACTTATCCGCCAACTCAAAGTCTTTATTAGCTTTGGCCTCATTCCATAAAGTCATATTTTCTAAATCTTCGCTAGTTAAAATCTTTCTAGCTAAATCAATACCGATAATACTTAACATTTTATAAATTGTATTTGTTAATGTCATAATTAAATCTAAATCTAAACTAGCTACTCTTAAACTTGAGTTTAAAAGTTTCAGGGTATCAAAGATAATCTTATAAGCATTAGCTGTATTAAAGTCATCCTTAAACTCATTTAAATAGTCATCAATAATACTTTGATCATAGACTTCATGCATAGAAAAATCTGCTAGCTGTAGTTTTACTAATGCTTGATTAAGCGCTGTTTGAATTCGCTCAAGTTCGATTTGTGCTTGGCTAATATAATCATCACTTAAGGCAAGTGGTGCACGATAGTGCGTTGATAAAAGTAGCCAGCGAACTAATTCATAACCATAATCACTAACCATATCTTTGGCTAAAATCATTGTACCAGCTGATTTACTCATCTTCTTATTATCAATATTAATTAAACCATTATGCATCCAGTAGTTGGCTAACTTATGCTCATGATCAATTGCTTGAGCTAATTCGTTTTCATGATGGGGAAACTTTAAGTCCAGTCCACCACCATGAATATCGATTGTTTGTTTAAACATTTTCTCAATCATAACCACACATTCCGTATGCCAACCTGGGCGACCAGCACCAAAGTTTGAAGGGAAGACTTCCCCTCTTTCTGTTTGCTTCCATAAGGTAAAGTCTAAAGGATTTTCCTTCTTATCATTTTCTTCAATGCGGGCACCAACTAATAAGTCATCAGTATTTTGATTAGATAGCTTACCATAATCACTTACTTTACTTACACGAAAGTAAACATCACCATCAATTGCATAAGCATATTCTTCATCAATTAACTTTTGAATATAGGCAATTATTTCTGGCATTGTATCAGTTACTTTGATTGTTTTTGGTGGAATAACATTTAATGATTTTGCTAAATCTTCATATACTTTAATGTATTTGTTAGCGATATCGGTGGCACTAACTTGATTTTCAATTGCTTTATCGATAATCTTATCATCGATATCAGTGTAGTTTGATACATAGTTCACTTTATAACCTAGCTCACTGAAGATACGATAAACCATATCAAAAACAACTAAAGGACGAGCATTACCAATATGTGGATCATTGTAGACTGTTGGTCCACAAACATACATGGATACTTCATTTTCTTTAATTGATTTAAAGCTTTCTATTTTGTTGGTTAAACTGTTGTAAATTTTCATAGTATCAACTCCTGTGTTTTATTATAACTTATATTGAGCAAAGCACAAGTAATGTCTTACTTGGACTTTGATCTTTTATAAGGTGGTAAAATTAGATTTTGGATTCTAAATCCATACTTATGATAGACCGCTTGTTCATAAGTGAAGGCTTGAAAAGAATGCTTACCGTGATAAGCTCCAATCCCTGATGATTTATATCCTGAGAATGGTAGATGCTGGTTAACCATATGGAAGATGGTCGCATTAATTGAAACACCACCAGCTGGTAGATTTCGAATCATTTTATAAATGTTGGCTTTCCGTTTACCAAAGACATAAAGAGCTAGTGGATTTGGATACTTACGCGCATAATCAATTGCTGCTTCTAGTGTTGGATAAGTAATGATGGGAAGGATTGGATTAAAGTTTTCAACTTCCATTGCTTTTAGTTCTATATCACTATCGGCTTTTATCAGCACAACTGATAATTGATTAGTTTCAGGATTAGTCCTAAAGTCGTTTACAAGATAATCTTTATCAGTTTCAATTGTTTCCATCGCCAAATTAAATGCCTTCTTATCAATTAACTTTGGATAATCATTTAGACTTGGATACATTTTAATTTCAGCGGCCTTTAATTCACTGATTAAGTCATCGGCAATCATTTCATCAACTAAGATATAGTCGGTTGCAACACAAGTTTGGCCAGCATTTAGTCCTTTGGAGTAAATAATTGACTTGGCTGTTTCTTTAAGATTGGCATCACGTAGAACGATGGCCGGACTTTTTCCACCGAGTTCTAAAGTAACGGCGGCCATATGTTTAGCGGCAGCTTGATAGACTAGTTTTCCGACATTTTCAGATCCCGTGAAGAAGAACTTATCAAAGGGGATCGCAAATAGTTCTTGATTTATTTTTCGATCTGTTTCAAAAGCATAAAGATATTCTGGATCAAATGTTGTATTTAACATTTCGAGAATAACCTGATTTGTCGCCTTAACTTTCTTGGATAGACCAAGCATAATTGTAT
>JAAYHR010000060.1 GCA_012735275.1 Erysipelothrix sp. | reverse complement strand
TTGGAACACGTTGAACACGGTGTGCTCCTGATTCAAATTTTAAATGACGATAAGCATCATCACCCTTAATAATAAAGGATATATCTGAATAGCCACCAATGTCTGCTGGTGATGAGTCTAATACTTCATACTTACGTCCTGATGCTTCTGCATATTTTGTATACATTCTAAATAGATCTCCCGCAAAGATATTACCTTCATCGCCGCCGGCAGCTCCACGAATTTCAATAATTGCATTATTTTCATCGTTTGGATCTTTTGGAATTAACATAATTTCTAATGAGTCTAAAAGGGCAGCTCTTTCTTCAAGCAATCCTTCTAATTCCATTTTTGCTAATTCAACCATTTCCGCATCGTCTAGTTCCATTAACTCTTCACTATCACTAATTGCTTGGTTTAATTCTTTTAGTTTTAAACTTCCATCGTATAATCCAATTATCGATGCTTGTTCTTTGGCATATGCTCCCATTACACGATTATCTGCCAGTACTGCAGGAGATACTAAAAGTTCATTTAACTCCTCGTATCTTTCCTCGATTTTTTCTAATCTTTTAATTATTGCTTCCATTTAATCACTCCTATTATATACATGGTTTATTTGGTACTTCATGACAGTGTCTACACACTGCTTCATATGATTCACTTGCTCCAACCATTATGACTGAGTCATAATAATCAGCTGGTCTTCCATCAATCATTCTTTGCGATCTTGTCCCTGGTGCTCCACAGCGCATGCACACTGCGGTAAGTTTAACGACAAATTCAGCTTTTGTAATTAAGGTTGGCATAACTCCAAATGGTTCACCGCGAAAGTCTAAATCAAGACCCGCAACCATTACCCTAATTCCTCTATCGGCTAAATAATCAACTACTTTAATAATTTCTTCATCCATAAACTGAACTTCATCGATAGCTACAATTTCACTTGTTTCATCAATATGATCTAAAATATCTATAGCATTTTGAATTTGAATACTTTCATGACGAGTACCAGCATGTGATACTACCATTTCAGCTTCGAATCGATTATCCATTAGCGGTTTGAAAAGCTGGATTTTTTGGCGGCCATAACTTAAAACTCTAACTCTTCTTAATAATTCTTCTGTTTTACCTGCAAACATGCATCCAGAAATAACTTCTACATAACCATCCTGATAATTATGATACATAATCCACCTCTTCTAATATTTCTTTTATTATTATACCAAAAAAATGGATTTTTTATTGATAAACCATGATATAAGATTGAATTTAAATGGGTTTTTAATTTACAATTAATCCAATGACAATTTGAAATAGTAAGGAAACAACTAATCCGAGTAAAAATATCTTAAGGTAAGAAAATCTAGATTTTGGTTTAAGTCGTAGAGATCTAATCTCTTCAAGACTGGCACCCCGAATAAAATTGTATATTTCTAATGGTTGTTCAATATTGTAATTTTTAATTTTACGTTCGATATAAACGGAAATAATTAAAAATAAACTTGGGATTAAATATAGTCCGATTGTTTCATTAAGCCCATATTTTTCACTGAAGAACATAATTGCTACTAGAATGATTAGTAGTGTTAAAACACTAATCCGATACATTCCTTGTAACTTCCCATATTCATAAACATCATGTTCAACTTTGATCTTACTGGCTTCAAAAGCAACTAAGTAATCAATTGATACATTAAATGTCTTACTTAGTAAGAGTAGGCTATCAACATCAGGAAAGGTTTTTCCAGTTTCCTAGTTTGATATTGAAACTCTTGATACATAAATTGACTCAGCTAAATCTTCTTGCGATAGATTTAACTTAATTCTTTCTTCTTTAATCTTATCTTGTAAAAGCATAATATCTCCTCCACAGTTAATTTACTGATTTTCCATAAAATTTACTATAAAGACCTCTTTACATTGCTAAATCAATAAAAAAACCAGCTAGGCTGGCTTTAGTTATTATTCTTCTTCTTGTTCAGTTTTCATACCATAACGCGTGTTAAATTTATCAATTCTACCTTGCGCTGCAGCGAAACGTTGTCTTCCTGTATAGAATGGGTGACAGTTTGAGCAAGTATCAACTTTAATTTCAGTTCTAGTTGATC
>JAAYHR010000006.1 GCA_012735275.1 Erysipelothrix sp. | reverse complement strand
ATCAAACGTTTGATTTTATTATTGAAGGAAACTTGGGAGTTAAAAACTCACAACAATACTTCTATGGAATTTATGTTGATTCTGTTTTAGTTGGTTTAATTAATTTATTTAATTTAAATTATATTGAAAAAACTGGTGAGTATGGTTACTTTATTTCATCAGACCATTTACGTAAAGGTTATATGATAAGAGCAATTAAACTCTTATCTAACTATGTACTTGAAAATACAGCCTTAAATAAGATAAATGTTTATGTTGATGTCAGTAACAAACCATCACTTGGTTTAGCTAAAAAATTAGCGCTTAAACCAGCTGAAACTTCACTGGAAGTTGATTTACAGGATCGAAATGTTGATATGATTAGATATGAGATTGACAGCTTATTTGATTCTTGATTTTGACATATTATTAAATGATGATATATTAATACATAGATTGGAGCGGATTATGAATATTAAAAAATTAGAAGAACATGCATTACATATTAGACAAAGTATTGTAGAGATGGTTTATGCTGCCGGATCTGGCCACATTGGTGGATCACTTTCAGGTAGTGACATTTTAACTTACTTGTATTTTGAAGCAATGAAGATTGATGAAAATAATGTTGAAAGTAATCAAAGAGATCGTTTTGTTTTATCAAAAGGTCATGCTTCACCATTATTATATGGAACACTAATGGAAAAGGGCTTATTAGATAAAGCACTTATCCCTGAGTTTAGACAAGTTAACTCAATCTTAGAAGGACACCCTTGCCGTAATTCAGTACCAGGCGTTGACGCTACTACTGGATCACTTGGACAAGGTATCTCACAAGCTGTTGGAATGGCGATGGCTAATAAGTATGATAAGTCAGATTATAAAGTATTCTCATTACTTGGTGATGGTGAATCCCAAGAAGGACAAGTTTGGGAAGCAGCTATGGCTGCAGCTCACTTCAAATTAGATAACCTATGTGTTTTCTTAGACTTTAACCAATTACAAATTGATGGTGACATCAAAGAAGTAATGAATCCGATTCCTTTAGACAAAAAGTTTGAAGCCTTCGGATGGAAAGTTATTGAAATCGATGGTCATAACTTTGAAGAGATCGCAGCAGCGGTTAAACTTGCAAACGAAACTAAAGGTCAACCAACTTTAGTCTTAGCAAATACAATTAAAGGTAAAGGCGTTAGCTTTATGGAAAATGAAGCGGGCTGGCATGGAGTAGCTCCAAGCGCAGAACAATTTGAATTAGCAATGAAGGAGTTGGTATAATGAGTAAAGTAGCAACAAGAGAAGCCTACGGAAAAACATTAGCATCCCTAGTTGAAGCAAATAAAAACATTATTGTTTTAGATGCTGACTTATCAGGATCAACAAAAACGGCTGATGCAAGAAAAGTTCGTCCAGAACAACACTTTAATATGGGAATTGCAGAAGGTAACATGATGTCAACGGCAGCTGGTATAGCAGCAAGTAATAAAATTGTCTTTGCTTCAACATTCGCAATGTTTGCAGCGGGAAGAGCATTTGAACAAGTTCGAAACTCAATCGCATACCCAAATATGAACGTTAAAATTTGTGCAACACATGCCGGTATTTCACTAGGAGAAGATGGGGCAACTCACCAATCAGTGGAAGACTTAGCACTAATGCGCTCAGTACCAAATATGACAGTATTATCACCATCAGACGGACCAGAAACAGAAGCGGCAATTAGAGCTGCGGCTGAATATGTTGGACCTGTCTATGTAAGATTAGGCCGTTTAGCGGTTGATACTGTTAATGACTTTGAAGGTTACAAATTTGAAATTGGAAAAGCAATCAAATTATCAGAAGGTAAAGATATCGCAATTATCGCAACTGGATTAATGGTTCAAGAAGCTTTAAAAGCTAAAGAACTATTAGCAAGTGAAGGATATAATCCAACAGTTGTTAACATGCATACAATTAAACCAATTGATAAAGATATGATTATTGAACTTGCTAAAACACATGATCTAATCGTTACAGCAGAAGAGCATAATGTTCTTGGTGGATTAGGTTCAGCAGTAGCTGAAGTATTAGCAGTTAACCATCCAACAAAAATGTTAATGGTCGGAATTGAAGATACATTTGGTGAGTCAGGAAAACCTCAAGACTTATTAGATAAGTATGGAATTAGCGCTGATAATATCGCTAAGACAATTCTAAACAATCAAAAATAATAAAGTATTAAGTTGAGCTTGCTCAACTTTACTGCACCTATGGCGGAATTGGTAGACGCGCACGCTTGAGGGGCGTGTGATTTATATCATGCGAGTTCAAGTCTCGCTAGGTGCACCAAAAATAAACTAATCTAAGCTCTTGAAAAAGAGCTTTTTTATTAGGCGAAATGTCCAAAAAATAGCGATTCTTGTGACTTGTAAAAGCGCTACTTAAAGTATTTAGTAAAATCGAGTTAAAAGCTTAAGAAGCTTGGCATTATTCTAATAAATATAGTAAAATATAAATGTATATAAAAATAGGAGGAATAGATTTATGGCATTAGTATCAGCAAAAGGAATTTTGGATAACGCTCGTGCAGGACACTACGCAGTTCCGGCGATCAATATTAATAACTTAGAATGGACAAAAGCAGTATTAACAACTGCTCAAGAGCAAAACTCACCAATTCTAATCGCAGTTTCAGAAGGTGCAGCAAAATACATGACAGGTTTCAAAACTATTGTAGGAATGGTTAACGGAATGATGGAAGAATTAAACATCACTGTACCTGTTGCATTACACTTAGACCACGGTAGTTTCGAAGGCGCTAAAGCAGCAATCGCAGCTGGATTTACTTCAGTAATGTATGATGGCTCACACTTACCATTTGACGAAAACTTAGCTCAAACTAAAGAAATCGTTGCATTAGCTCACGCAGCTGGTGTTTCAGTTGAAGCAGAAGTTGGATCTATCGGTGGAGAAGAAGACGGTATCGTTGGTACTGGCGAACTTGCAGACATCGATGAATGTGTTGGTATTACAGCTACAGGAATCGACTTCCTAGCAGCAGGAATTGGAAACATCCACGGTCAATACCCAGCTAACTGGGCAGGATTAAGCTTTGAAACATTACAAGCTATCTCTGAAGCAACTGGTGGAATTCCATTAGTACTACACGGTGGTACAGGTATTCCAGTTGAGCAAATCACTAAAGCAATTGACTTAGGTGTTGCGAAAATTAATGTAAACACTGAATTACAATTAGAATTTGCTGCAGCAACTCGTAAATTCATCGAAGAAGGTAAAGATTTAGAAGGTAAAAACTATGACCCTCGTAAATTATTAGCTCCAGGATATGATGCAATGAAAGAAGCAGTAAAAGTTAAAATTGAAATGTTTGGATCAGCAAACAAAGCTTAATTTTAATAAAAAAATAAATCAAGACAATTTACAATCTGTAGATTGTCTTTTTTTTGTGAAAAAGCTTAAATAATCAATAAATACGGCCAAAAGTTGAGGTAAGTTAGGGTGATATGTTATAATAATATACATAGATTATTAGACTTAAAATCACTTATGAGCGAAAGCTTAATGAAAAAATAAATTTAATAATAATTGAATTTTTATTATGGAGGAATATTATGAAAGAAATTAAAATATTCTCACTTGGAGGACAAGATGAGGATGGAAAAAACTTATATGTCATTGAATTAAATAATGATATATTTTTAATTGATGCAGGATCAAAAGATGCTGAATCAGGACAGTTAGGTGTTGAAAAAATTGTTGCCGATGTAACATATTTAAAAGAAAATAAAAAACGCATTAAAGCACTCTTTATTACACATGCTCATGATGATGCACTAGGTGGATTAACGCACTTACTTGAAGAAGTAAATGTACCAATTTACACAACAGCATTCCCAGCAGCAATTATCAAAAACATGTTAAAAGAAAAGAATATTAAAAATGTTAAAATTAATGAAATTGAAAGATCAGATACTTTTGAAATTGCGGGTGTTAAAATTCGTTCATTCAAAGTAACCAACTCAGTACCAGATTCATTTGGATTAGCGATTAATACTAAGTATGGAAATATTATCTATACAAATGAGTTTATCGTTGATCATGATATCGGGCTTTATACATTTGGATCAGATATTTCAGAAATTGCTGAAATAGGAAAAGAAAAAGTATTTGCTTTACTATCAGAATCAATTGGAGCTAATAACCTAGGTTATACAGCACCAACACATAAGATCTCAAACGTCTTAGAGCGTCATATTGATGAAGCACCAGGCCGTGTAATTGTAACTTCATACTCACAAAATATTTATCGAGTAATTGAACTTGCGGAAATGTGTAATCGAAATGGTAAGAAATTATTCTTTAAAGACAAGAAAATGTTAGATACTATGTCACTATTGAAAAAATTAAACTACTATCACTTACCAGCGAATGTTGTCGCAACTCTAGAAGATTTAGAAGATAAGAATACAATCGTATTAGTTACTGGTGATGGTTCAGAAGTATTTAAGAACATGTTTGCAATTGCAGCAGGTGAAGATGATCGTTTAGTTTTGAATGATACTGATACAGTAATTATTGCATCACCATCAGTTCCTGGTGTTGAAATTGAAGCAATAGCTTTAGAAAATGAACTATATAAAGATGATCATAAAGTTATTACGATTAAAAAAGATCAATTGTCATCAATGCATGCCTCACAAGAAGACTTAAAAATGTTACTTTACTTATTTAAGCCACGTTACTACATTCCAGTTAAAGGTGAATACCGCCATTTATCAGCAAATGCTGATGTCGGAATGTCAGTTGGAAACTTAACGGCAGATCGTATTGTTATCTTAGACAATGGTCAGATCGCGACATTTATTGATGGTCGATTAAAAAATGCCTCAGATATGATTTCTGCAGAAGATATTATGATTGATGGATCAGATAACTTAGAAGAAGGATCACTAGTTCTAAAAGACCGTGAGACTTTATCAACAGATGGTGTAATTATCGTTGGAATCTTGTTAGATTATAAAACTAAAAAAATTATTGGTGGACCAGACGTACAAACACGTGGACTACTATATGTTAGAGACTCAAGTCATGTTCTAAAAGGCGTATCAGACATTATGGTTGAAGCCGTAGAAAATGCAGTAAAAGAAAATAAATATACTAACTCAGATGTTAGATCAGAAGTTCGTATGAAAGCTGGAAAATATGTAATGAAGGAAACTGGAAAACGTCCAATGATCCTACCAGCTATTGTTGAAGTTAATTAGTAGGAGCAAAAATGGCAAAAAGTACAAAAGTAAAAGATAATAGTCGCCTCTATACTGTTATAGGCGGTATTATTGGCTTAATGTTATTAATTATATCTATCTTTAAATGGGGGTTTATCGGTCAAGTTATCGATAAGTCCTCAAGATATTTATTTGGGCAATATCATATTGCTATTTTAATTGTGGCAATTATCTTTACTTTTATCTTTACCTTTATTCCCAAGTTAACCAAACAATCAAAAACAACTTACTTAGGTATCGGCCTAATTATTAGTGCCTTCTTACTTATGTCAGCTTCAATTAATCACTATGACTTAATTGGCTTTGACTCACTAAGTTACTATATATCTAACTCAAGTAAGATTTTTAATTATACACTTAATGCCAGTGGAGGCTTTATTGGTCAAATATTATATTCTTTATCAACATTATTATTTGATGTTTATGGAACTTATATCTTTACCGCAATTATTGCACTTATTGGCTCAATCTTAATCTTTGGTTTATCAAGTTTTTCAAAACTGAAGTTTTCATTACCTAAGCGTAAAGAAAAAGTCGCTAAACCTAAACAAGTTAAAGTTCAAAAAGAGAAGAAATCATTCTTTAAGAAGCCTGCAAAAGAACAAGTTATTGCAGCTAACTTAGCCGAAGAAATTCCTTATGATGTTGCTGATATTGATAGTCAATCAAAATCTAAATCATCAATCTTTATATCTTTAGATCAAGAAACGAAAGTTACTAAGGATCTAACTAAAGAAGATAATAAGGGGCAATTAGAATTAAAATTAGAAAACGATGTTGTTAAAGAACCATATGTTGTCGGTGGAATGAATTATTCACTTCCGAAGTTAACATTACTGGATACATCAATTGCTAATCGAACTTCACCAAAGAATGCGCAAGCAGCTAAGGAGAAGGGTCAACATTTAATTGATGTCTTAAGTGAGTTCAATATTGATTGTGAATTAATCGATGTCCATATTGGACCATCAGTAACTAAATTTGAAATTAGACCTGATACTTCAGTTAAGGTTTCAAGAATTTCATCTATTTCCGATAATATTAAAATGGAACTATCAGCTAAATCTATTCGTATTGAAGCACCAATTCCTGGTAAAAATACCGTTGGGATTGAAGTTCCAAACGTAGAGAATACACCGGTTAAATTATATGAATTACTAAAAGATTTACCTAGTGATCAACCACCATTACTCTTTGCTTTAGGTAAAGATTTAATGGGGAATATAATTTTTTCGGACTTGGCAAAAATGCCCCATCTACTTGTAGCTGGAGCAACTGGAGCTGGTAAGTCTGTTGCTTTAAATGCAATTATTACTACAATATTATTAAGAACTACGCCTGAGGAAGTTAGAATGTTATTAATTGATCCAAAGAAGGTTGAGTTTAACTCATTTGCATCTTCGCCGCATTTAATGACTGATATTATCTCAGATCCAACGCAAGCCAATGCAGCTTTAAATAAGGTTGTTGAAATCATGGATCAGCGTTATCGTGATTTCGCAGCAATTAATGTTAAGAATATTAAGGCTTATAATGAATATCTATTAATGAATCCTGAAGCTGATTTACCAAAGCTTGAATTACTAGTCGTTATTATTGATGAGTTAGCTGATTTAATGGTTGTAGCTGGTAAGGAAGTTGAGCAATCGATTCAAAGAATTACTCAGCTAGCAAGGGCTGCAGGTATTCACTTAATTGTAGCAACACAACGTCCATCAACTGATGTTATTACAGGGCTTATCAAGGCTGATATCCCATCACGCATCTCATTTGCGGTATCTTCAGGAATTGACTCAAGAACGATTCTAGATGCGGTAGGAGCTGAGAAACTACTTGGTAATGGAGATATGCTGTACTATCCAGTTGGCTATTCAGCACCACTAAGATTACAAGGTGTTTATATAACTGACTCAGAAGTTAATAAGGTTGCGACATTCGCAGCGAAACAACCAAGTCCTGATCACTTTGTTGAGTTTGACTTTAGTGATACGGATGCGAGTCCACAAGCTATGGCCAACTTTGAAGATGCTTTGTATGATGATATTAAATCATTTGTGATTAGAGAGCAGAAAGCTTCGACATCTTTATTACAACGTCATTTTGGAATTGGTTATAATCGTGCAGCCAGAATAATTGATGCACTTGAAAATAATGGTATTATTGGTCCAATGTCTGGGTCAAAACCACGCGAAGTATTTGTTAGTCATGAGGAAGAGCTAGAATTTTAGCTCTTTTTTAATTTTCTAATGTGAAATTTATGTGAACATTAGAATTGACAAATGTAATTTGTTTAGTTAATATTTAGATATAGGGAAACCTAATGGAGGAGAAATAATGAAAAAAACATTTAAGTTTTTAGTTGTAACTTTATTTGCTGCAGCTTTACTTGTAGCATGTGGAGGCGGCGGAACTAGTGGAAAAGACGCTGGCTTCAAAGTAGTAGTTGTTTTAGACTCAGGTGGGGTTGATGATAAATCATTTAACCAATCAGCTTGGGAAGGTACTTTAAGATTTATTGAAGAAAACGGCTTAGCTTCAAATACTGCTTCTTACTTATCATCTAAAGATGATGGTTCTGACTACGTAAGTAACTTAGAAGCAGCTTCAGAAGATGCTGAATTAGTTATTGCTGTTGGATTCTTATTTGAAAAAGCACTACAAGAAGTAGCTGCTAAATATCCAGATACTGAATATTTATTCATTGATGCTGGTTTAAATCCTGAACTTCCTAACGTTCACTCAGCAACATTTGCTGAAGAAGAAGGTGGATACTTAGTTGGACTTGTTGCTGGATTAAGATCTAAAGAAGATGGATCTAACTTAGTTGGATTTATCGGTGGAGTTGATAACAACCCAGTTATTAACGCATTCCAATCAGGTTATGAAGCTGGTGTTTGGGCAACTAACCCTGATGCTAAAATCGCAGTTGAATATGCAAACTCATTTGAAGATACTTCAAAAGGTACTGCTTTAGCTACTAAGATTTATGGTGAAGGTGCAAACATTATCTTCCACGCAGCTGGAAACGTTGGAAATGGTGTTATCTCAGAAGCACTAAACTATGAAGATAAATTTGTAATCGGTGTTGACCGTGACCAGTACGAAGACGGATTAAATAAAGACGGACGTTCAGTAATTCTTACTTCTATGTTAAAGAGTGTTGACGTTTCATCATTTGAATTCTTACAAGAATTCTTAGATAATAAAAAGATTGAATCTAAACATTATTACTTCGACGTTAAGAGTGGCGGAATCGGTGCTGAACTTACAGAAGACCGTAACTTAAAAGCAGAAGAAATTGCTTTAGTTAAAGAACACATCGATAAAATCAAAAACGATGAAGTTACTTTAACAAAAGATCCTGTAATCAAAAATGGTACTACAGGAACAAGACCTTAGTCATATTAAAAGACCACTGCATGTGGTCTTTTTTCTTGTCTAAAAGTTTATTGGTAGCCAATATATGGTATAATACATTTGAGAAAATTCGAGTATAGGAGAGTGTTATTATGTCTTATGAAGTAGAGATGTTAAACATTACAAAAGAGTTTCCTGGTATCAAAGCAAATGATAATGTTACCTTAAGAGTCAAAAAAGGGTCTATTCATGCATTGCTTGGTGAAAACGGTGCCGGGAAATCAACTTTAATGTCAGTCTTATTTGGACTTTATGAACAAGAAGCAGGGATCATTAAAGTACGTGGTGAAGAAGTCAAAATCAATAATCCAAATGATGCTTCCGATTTAGGTATCGGAATGGTTCACCAACATTTTAAATTAGTAGAAAATTTTACAGTTGCCCAAAATATTATTTTAGGTAGTGAGCCAACAACTAAAACTGGTGCCATTGATTATGCCCTAGTTAGTAAAAATATTAAAAAGTTATCAGAAGAGTTTCACTTATCAATTGATCCATCTTCTTTAATTGAGGATATTTCTGTAGGAGCACAACAAAGAGTAGAAATCTTAAAAATGTTATATCGTTCATCCGATATCTTAATTTTTGATGAACCAACAGCAGTATTAACTCCACAAGAGATAACGGAACTTATGGCTATTATGCGTAATCTTGTTAAACAAGGGAAAACAATTATTTTAATTACTCATAAGTTAAAAGAGATTATGGAAGTTGCAGATGAAGTAACTGTACTACGTCGTGGACGTTATATTGATACTGTATCAGTAGCTGATTCAACAGAGCGCTCACTCGCTGAGTTAATGGTTGGTCGTGAAATTGACTTTAATGTTGATAAGCCAGATCAAGAAACAGGTAAGAGTGTTTTAGAAATCAAAAACTTAAATGTTAATGATGTTCGTAATCTGCCAGCAGTTAAAAATGTTTCATTAGAAGTTAAAGCAGGGGAAATACTTGGGATTGCTGGAATTGATGGGAATGGTCAAGATGAATTAATCTTTGCTATCTCTGGTTTGAATAAAGTTGAATCAGGATCAATTCTATTAAATGGTGAAAACTTATTAAACTTATCGATTGCTAATCGTAATCATAAAGGATTAGGGCATATCCCATCAGATCGTCATAAGCACGGTTTAATCCTTGACTTTATGTTAGAAGAAAACTTAATAATTCATGATTACAATAAAGCTAAGTTCTCAAATAAAGGTGTTCTAAATCAATCAGCAATTACAAATAATGCTGATCACTTAATTGAAGAATTTGATATTCGTTCTGGTAATGGTGCAAAAACATTAACGCGTTCAATGTCAGGTGGTAATCAACAGAAGGCAATTATTGCTCGTGAGATTACTAACTCACCAGATTGCTTATTAGTTGTTCAACCAACACGTGGATTAGATGTTGGAGCAATCGAGTACATTCATAGTCGAATTGTAGCTGAGCGAAATAATGGTAAAGCAATCTTACTTATATCTTATGAGTTAGATGAAATCTTATCATTATCAGACCGTATTGCCGTTTTATCAAATGGTGAAATTACTGGGATCGTTGATCCAAAAGAAACCAATGAAAATGAATTAGGCTTAATGATGGCTGGTATTACTAAGGAGGAAATTGACAATGAAAAATAATTCATCAAATAAATTGTTTATTCCATTAGTATCGATTGGCTTAGGATTATTAATTGGTTCGATCTTATTATTAATTACTGGAAGAAATCCAATCTTATTAGTTGAATCGCTATTAAAGGGTGCAATCGGAATGGATCTTGCCAAAGGGCGTATCTTTAACATTCGTTATCTAGGTGAGTTCTTAGTTATGTCGATGCCAATTATCTTAACTGGTTTATCGATTGCCTTTGCTTATCGTACTGGGTTATTCAATATTGGTGCAGAAGGTCAAGTTATTATGGGTTCGCTCTTTACGCTTATTGTAGCAACTCAATTTGATCTACCATCAATTATCCATATTCCATTAGCATTAGCGGCAGGTGCACTCGGTGGTGCCCTCTGGGGTGTAATTCCAGGTATTTTAAAAGCTTACTTTAATATCTTAGAAGTAGTAGTTGGAATTATGATGAACTATGTAGCATTATATTTCTCAAACTATTTTGTAAAAGGAATGGATGGTTTTGAAAACCTAGTTTCGCCTTCAATTCATCCATCAGCATCACTACAAAAAGATTGGCTATCAAATCTATTTGGTGGTTCAAGATTCCATTTAGGTTTTATCGTTATTATTCTAGCAGTATTTGCTTACTGGTTTATTATTGAAAAGACAACTTATGGTTATAACCTAAGAGCAACAGGCTTTAATAAAGATGGTGCTGAATATGCTGGATTAAAAGTTAATCAAAATATCGTTTCATCAATGGCAATCTCTGGTGCATTCGCCGGGCTTGCAGGAGCTGTCTTAACGCTTGGAACATTTGGTTATGTTCTAACACTAACAAGCTTTGGAAACTATGGTTACGATGGAATTGCGGTTGCCTTAGTTGGTAACTTATCAGGTATTGGAGTAGTTCTATCAGGACTCTTATTTGGTTTATTAGCAGTTTCAAAATCAATATTACAACTTAATGCGATCCCAGAAGAAACAGCTGCGATTATCTCAGCTTTAATTGTCTTCTTTGTCGCATCACAAAAATTAATAATTATGTTACAAGATAAACGTAATAAGAAAAAATTATCAAAAGAAACAAACACTTTAGAAAATGAGGTGAAATAATGGGAGCAATTTCTTTAATTGAAAGAATGATTCCAACTATGTTGATGGTTGCAAGTCCAATCGCAATTGCAGCACTTGGTGGGATGTTCTCTGAACGCTCAGGTATTGTTAACATTGCCTTAGAAGGGTTAATGTTATTTGGAGCATTCGCAGCAGCAACGGTTATTATCCTATTTGAATCATTTGGTTGGTTTGCAATGGGGCCTTGGTTATCTCTCTTAGTGGCTGGTATTATTGGTGGATTATTCTCATTATTATTAGCAGTCTCAACGATTACTTTCTCTGCTGATCATACGATCGCAGGTACAGCAATCAATATGTTAGCAGCCGGCTTAACGATTTATTTCTCGCAAATAATATTCGGTATGCAAAGAACAGTAGCTTATAAAGAAGGATTTAAGAAAATGTCAATTCCTTTCTTAGCTGATATTCCATTACTTGGTGGATTCTTCAAGGGAATTTATCCAACAGTCTTTATCGCAGTAGTTATTGTTGCGGCTTCATGGTATGTTCTATATAAAACACCATTTGGTTTAAGACTAAGATCTTGTGGAGAAAACCCACAAGCTTCAGCATCAATGGGAATCGATGTATTAAAAACAAGATACATCGCTGTAATGATATCAGGCGTATTCTCAGGTATTGCTGGAGGAATTATTGTCCTATCAATGGATACACAATTCTCAGGAGCAACTATTCATGGGCTTGGGTTTATCGCTGTAGCAGCAATTATCTTTGGTAAGTGGAAACCACTACCAATCTTAGGCGCAGCATTATTCTTTGGTTTATCACAAACTATTGGAGTCTATGCAACAGCTATTCCAGTCTTAGATAAATTGCCAGCAGAGTTATTCTCGGCAATTCCATATGTCTTCACTGTAATTGCTCTAATTGCCTTTAGAGGTAAATCAGTAGGTCCTAAGGCCGCTGGTGAAATCTATGATGTATCGAAGCGATAATTACATTAAAAGTAAATAATTAAAAGTCAGTCCAATTCAATGGACTGACTTTTTTCTTATCGAGATAATAAAAAAATCAGCCATCATTTGATGACTGATTTCTATTACCAGTTACTCATGTCTAGTTTGACACTGGTAACTCCAGGAATTTCCTCCATTAATAATGTTTCAATACCATAGTAAACAGTTTGATCTACAATCGCACAGCCTACACATGCACCAAGCATTTTAACAGTTACAACACCGTCTTCGAACGATACGAATTCGACGTCTCCACCATCTCTGTTAATGTATGGTCTAATTTTATTAATAGTTTGTAAAATTAATTGTTCCTTATCCATGTATCTCACCTCATTCTTAATTAAATATAAGAAACCAAATCCAAGCAACTACTAATCCTAGTAGTGCTCCACATATAACCTCTAACCAGCTATGCCCTAATATCTCCTTAGTTGGAGCCTCATAGATGGGATCATTTAAGATTGGTGAATGAATTTTATTTGCCTTAAGGTCTCTAATCAACTGTCTTGTCGTTTGAATGTTTTTACCTGCATAAAAGCGAATGTTAGCAGCGTCATACATTACGATGAATGCGAACACTACTGTCACTGCAAATATTGTTGAAGAAAACTTCTCGACTAGACCTACTGATAAGACTAAAGCCGAAACCATAGAGCTATGTGAGCTAGGTAAGCCTCCACTATCGAAAAATAAATGGAGATTCCACTTTCTAGTTTTAATGTAGCTTGATAATGGTTTTAATGCCTGAGCAATTATCAATGCTGAAAAAGAAATCCATATCGGGTAAAGTTGTTTCATTGTCCACCTCGTTAATTATTATATCACATATGTAAAAAACAGTATCTAACATTAGTGTAATACTTGTTATTTTTACTCTTTATAAGTAAATAAGTAGATAAATGCTATAATATATAAGAATTGAGGTAATATCTTGAAAAGAAAATTAAACACGATAGAAGAAGTATTAATAACGGGAATTGAGCCATATGGGGCCTTTGTAATCTTTGATGATGGAGCCAAAGGTCTTTTACATATTTCTGAGATTTCACATGACTACGTTAATGATATTAACGCATTTGTTAAGAAGAATGATCGTGTTAAAGTTAAAATTATTGATTTACTCGATGATGGGAATATCCGAGTTTCATTAAAAGCGACTCAAACTAAAAGCCCGCGTCGTCAAAGACGCAGACATCATAGTATAGATCATAAATTTAAAATTGGTTTTGATTCTTTAGCAAAGGAATTACCAAAATGGATAAAACAGATGGAGGATAATTATGGGAGTAAAATTTAGTTATGACAAAGCTTATTTGAATTCACAATTAGCAGAATATCAAGATGTTGTTGATATCGCTCATGAGGCATTACATTCAAAAACTGGTAAGGGTAATGATTACCTAGGTTGGTTAGATTGGCCAGAAACATATGATAAAGAAGAATTTGCAAGAATTAAAGTTTTAGCTGAAAAAGTTAAACAAGATGCAGAAGTCTTAGTTGTATGTGGTATCGGTGGATCATACCTTGGTGCGCGTGCAGCAATTGAAATGATTAATGGACTATATCCAAAAGACCAAGTAGAGATAATTTACTTAGGTAATACTTTATCTTCAACTTATATTAAACAAACTTTAGACTACTTAAGCGATAAGAAATTCTATGTTAATGTTATTTCTAAGAGTGGACAAACAACAGAAACAGCATTAGCATTTAGATTCTTAAAAAATCTTCTTCAAGAACAATATGGTCAAGATTATGTTGACTATATTATCGCAACAAGTGACGCAAAAAATGGAACACTTCGTCAAGAAATTAATATTAAAGGCTATGAGTCATTTAATATTCCTGCTGACATTGGTGGTCGTTTCTCAGTTAATACAGCAGTTGGATTATTCCCACTGGCAGTAGCTGGTATCGACATTGATCAAGTTATGCAAGGGTCACTAGACGCTATGAATGATTTAGATAATCCAAGCCTAGATACTAACCCAGCTTATCAATATGCTGTAGCACGTCGTATCTTAGAGAAACAAGGTAAGACAGCAGAAATGTTAGTGTCATACGAGTTCCAAATGACAATGATCGCAGAATGGTGGAAACAATTATTCGGTGAATCAGAAGGTAAAGAAGGTAAGGGAATTCTACCAACAAGTGTAAACTTCTCAACAGACCTTCACTCACTTGGACAATTTATTCAAGAAGGTAGAAAATTACTATTTGAAACAATCTTGAATGTTGAAACACCAACTGAAGATCTTATTTTCCCAACAGATGCTGAAGACTTAGATAACATGAACTACCTAAGTGGTAGCTCAGTTGATTATGTTAACTCAAAGGCACAAGAGGGTACTCTCGCAGCTCATTATGAAGAGGGATCAGTTCCAAACTTAATCATATCAATTCCTGATATGACTGCTTATAGCTTTGGATACTTAATTTACTTCTTCTTTAAATCAATCGCAATGACATCATACTTAATTGATGTTAACCCATTTGATCAACCAGGCGTTGAAGTATATAAACGTAATATGT
>JAAYHR010000059.1 GCA_012735275.1 Erysipelothrix sp. | reverse complement strand
TATTCAGAAAGTTTCTTTCTTCTTTGGTTAGGACCGTGTTGTCCTGGTGCATAATTTCTTCTTACTAATTCTTCTCCAGTTTCTAAAGTAGAGAAAGATAATCTTCTAGACTTTTTCCATACTGGACCTGTATAACGTGCCATATTTATTCCTCCTATATTTTATAATATGAAATAAAACGATCATAATCTAAGAATGGTGTGTTAATGTTAGGGTTCGCCGCGAGCAGATGGTTACTACCTTCCCTAAATTTAAGCATCAACGCATTTCATCACAAATTTATGACTACTGCTTTATTCACGCTAATAGATAATATCAAATTAGAGCACTTATGTCAAATGTTTAGTGACTCTTTGGTTAAAAAATATAGTGATTTATGGTACAATATTTAAGAGGTGTTTGCATATGGAAAGATTCCTAGAATTACTTATACAGTTTATTCAAAATAAGTACTTTTTTGTACTTTTACTTGTCTTTTTAATAATAGTTATTATTGTTATGTTAAGAAAAAATAAAAGTGTTAAGGCATTGGAAGCACAACTAAGTGATCTTGAAGTTGACTACAATACGATTAAGAGTATGCCCCTGACTTTTAAGTTAAATAAAGCGCGTGCTTTAGCAAAAGTTAATAATTTAATTGAGAAAGAAATTAATGGCTATGTCTTAAGCTATGAAACTATCCAAAAGGCTAGTGATCGTATGGCAGCTTTATTTATTGAAGCTAATGATGCGATTGTGGTTGATGAGTTAGATGTTTGTGAGGCTTGTGTTAATGAAATAGAAGAATTAGTTACTATTACATTAAAGAATGTCTCTAAGCTTAATGATAAGCTTGATTCAGTCTTAGAGCAAGAACTCAAGTTAAGATCAGAAGTCACTAGCTATAAAGAAAGATTTAGAGACATCAAAGAAACACTTAATAAGCAAAATGGTGTTTATAACTTCTCGGAA
This sequence comes from Erysipelothrix sp., assembly GCA_012735275.1. Lineage (GTDB taxonomy): Bacteria > Bacillota_I > Bacilli_A > Erysipelotrichales > Erysipelotrichaceae > JAAZDN01. The sequence continues at coordinate 6,189 of JAAYHR010000059.1, read as the reverse complement.
GATGTTTTAAATGAATATATTCAATCTTCAGAAAATGAGTTTACCGCATTTGATGAGTGGATGTATGTTTCTGAGTTTGATAAAGCTGCGAATTCACTAACACGTATTAATGATCTTTTCGCTAAGATTGATAATATGCTAATTGAACTACCAGACTTATTACCATATGCGAAAGAAATTATCCCGAATAAAATTGCTGATGTGTCAACACTTTACTCAGAAGTATTAGACGCTAATCTTTTTGTTGAAGATTTAGATGTTACCCAATCATTATCAGTTATTTCAGCTAGTCTTTCTTCAAACCTATCTGATTTACGCGTTGGTGACATTGAAAAGGTTAAGAACTCACTTGAGACTTCAAATGATAATTTAGAAGCAATGCGTGAATCTTTACATAAAGAGTTAGAAGCTAATAAGTTATTAGTTGATTTAAACAAGCAAGTTAAATTAGGTCTGGGTAATAACTCACGCTTAATTGAAGAATTAAAAATTGCTTATGCCGATTTATCTTCTCGTTATACTTTTATAGATTTAGAAAACAAGATTAGTGATATTGAAAAGAGTAAGACAAAACTTACAGAAGAAAATATTGCGATTGGCAATAAGTTTAAAACGAAGATGCCAGTATCTAAAATGTTAGAAATCTTAAATGTTTATAATGATGAACTAAACTTAGCAACTTCCAAAGTAGTCGATACTCAAGCTGAACTTGATGAGATCCTTGGTGAAGAGAAACGTGCTAACCAACAATTAATTAAACTTTATTTAATAATTAATGAAGTATCAGTTAAAATCAATGAGCATAATATTCCAGCTATCTCAAATGATTATTTAGAAGATGTAGCGGTTGCGAAACAACATATTCGCTCAATTGAAAATATTTTATCGGAAGATACTTTAAATATTAAATTATTGAACTCAACTTTAAGTGAGTCAATTGACTACATTTACAAACTTTACAATAATGTCAACAATATCGTTGGTATGGCTGTCATGGTTGAAAATGCAATTGTCTTTGGCAACCGTTACCGCCGTGTTAATAACCATATTGACAGTGAGCTAGCGAAGAGTGAGTTTTACTTTAGAAATGGGGAGTATACCCAAGCCTTAACAACTGTTTTAGCAGTGCTTGAGCGACTACACCCAAATGATTATGAAAAAATGATAAGAGAGAATTCGATATATGTCCTATAATAAAATATTTTATTTAGATAATGTTTCTACTAATCCAATTAATCCAGAAGTATTATCGACTTATACAATGCTTTTAGAAAAGTATTATGCAAACAAGAGTTCGATTCACGCACTTGGTCGTGAAGTTTATAAACTTCATGAAAAATCACGTGAAGAAGTTTTATCTTTATTAAATGTTAAAAACTCACGTTTAATCTTCACGGCAGGTGCAACTGAAGCTAATAATATGGCGATTAAATCAGTAGCAATGGCTAATAAAGCACAAGGTAAACACCTAATTACAACTAACATTGAACACCCAAGTGTTCATAGCTCATTTAAGTTCTTAGAAGAATACTTAGATTTTGAAGTTACTTACTTAGATGTGGAAGCTGATGGAAGAATTGATTTAAATAAATTAAAAGCTGCCTTAAGAGAAGACACATTATTAGTCTCAATTATGGCAGTTAACAATGAGGTTGGAGCAATTAATGATGTTGCGGCTTGGACTAAGCTTGTTAAAGATAATTCAAAGGCTTATACACATTCAGATATGGTACAAGCTTTAGGTAATATTGACTTAGACTTTAATAATTTAGATATCGCAACATTTTCAGCACATAAGATTAATGGGGTAAAGGGTAGTGGGTTTTTAGTTATCCGTGATCACATTGACATGGTTCCACTAATTTCTGGTGGTGATCAAGAGTTTGGGATTCGTCCAGGTACTGAAAACTCACCAGCTAATATTGTTTTAGCTAAAACAGTAAGAATTGCTTTAGAAGAACAAGTTGAAAAAAATGAAAAATTAAAAGCTTTAAAGGATCACTTTTATGACTCACTAAAAGATAATCCACAAGTTAGATTTAATTCTAATCAAGAACACTCAGTTAATACCTTAGTTAATATTTCCGTCTTAGGGGTTAACAGTGAAATTATGCTAAATGCTTTAGGTCAAGAAAATATGTATGTTAGTGCGGGGTCAACTTGTCAATCAGATGTCCATAAGCGCTCACGCGTATTAATGTCTTTAGACAAACCACTTGAGAATCAGCAAACACGTGTTCGAATTAGTTTGAATACAGATTTAACGATTGAGGATATTGATACAATCGTTCTGAAAATTACAGAAATTGGAGAGAAATATGCAGTTTAAATATGAATATATTTTAGTTCGTTATGGAGAATTAACGACTAAAGGAAAAAATAGAAGAGACTTTACATCAAAGTTATCAAGAAATATCCGTAATGCTCTAAAGGAGTTTACTGCTTTAGAATACAAGATTACTTATGACCGTCTTTATATTATCTTAAATGGTGAAGACCAGGATGCGATTGTTCCAATCTTATCACAGATTTATGGCCTAGCTTCCTTCTCACTAGCCGCTAAAGTTGATTCTAACATTGATGCGATAGTTGAGACAGCATTTAACATGGTTAAGCATGAAGATGCTTCTAAGACCTTTAAAGTGTTAACAAGACGTCGTTATAAACCATTTGCTCATCGATCAGATGAGATTAACCGTTTAGTTGCAACTAAGATCTTACAAGAAACAGAATTAAAAGTTGATGTTAGAAATTATGACATTGGTATTATTGTTGAGGTTGAAGAACAACAAAGTTATATTATGGCACAAGTATATCCAGGTGCAGGTGGCTATCCAACTGGTATTTCAGGGAAAGCTCACTTATTATTATCAGGTGGAATTGATAGTCCGGTTGCTGCAGCACTAATGCAAAAACGTGGATTATTTGTTGAAGCAGTTCACTTTGCTTCACCACCATATACATCACCAGAATCATTATCAAAAGTTATGCGTTTAGCTGATAAGTTAACAGTAAATCAAAAACACTTACGTGTCTTTATTGTTCCATTCACTAAACTACAATTAGCAATCTACGATAATGTTGATGAATCATATGCAATTACAATTATGCGTCGTATGATGTTTAGAATCTCTGAAGCATTAGCGATTAGACAAAAATCACTAGCGTTAGTTTCAGGGGAATCATTAGGCCAGGTTGCATCACAAACAGTTGAGAATATCTCAGTTATTAATGATGTGGTGAAAATGCCAGTCTTTAGACCTTTAATTGGTAGTGACAAGCTTGAAATTATTGATCATTCTAAGCGATTAGATACATATGATATTTCAATTGAACCATATGATGATGCTTGTACAATTTTCACACCTAAAAATCCGGTGACTAAACCTAAGTTAGATATGTGTGAAACTTATGAAGCTAAGTTTGATTGGCAAACTTTAGTTGATGAGTGTATTGAGAATGTAGAAATTAAAACATTGAGATTTAATGAAAAACTCGATGAACAAGAAGATATATTTTAAGGAGTGAATTAAATGGCGTTTGAATCATTAAGCGATAAATTATCTAGTGTATTTAAGAATCTCTCTGGAAAAGGTAAGTTAACGGAGAAAAATGTTGAAGAAGTACTCGTTGAAATTAGAAAAGCGATGCTTGAATCTGACGTAAACTATCAAGTAGTAACTAACTTCTTAACTAATGTTAAGGCTAAGATGTTAGGAACAAAAGTTATTGAATCAGTTAACCCATCAGAGATGACAGTTAAGATTGTTTATGATGAGTTAGTTGAATTACTTGGTTCTGATCAAGAAGGTATTAACTATCAAGCAGATGGCATTACAACAATTATGTTAGTTGGTCTACAAGGTACTGGTAAGACTACCAGTGTTGGAAAGATTGCTAACTTAATTAAGAATAAAGAAAATCGTAAACCTATGATCATTGCGGCTGACATTATCCGTCCCGCAGCAATTGAACAGCTAAAAACTTTAGGTGAAGCAATTGGTGTTGAAGTCTTCTCTTTAGGCACTGAAGTATCAGCGCTTGAAACAGTTAAAGCAGGTATGGAACATGCCAAAGCAAATGGTTATGATACCGTCTTTATTGATACTGCTGGTCGTTTACATATCGATGATGAGTTAATGAATGAATTAAAAGATATTAAAGCATTAGTGAACCCTGATGATATCTTACTAACAGTTGATGCAATGACTGGGCAAGATATTATTAATGTTGCTAAATCATTTAATGAGCTACTAAGTATTTCTGGTTTAGTTGTAACTAAATTAGATGGTGATGCTCGTGGTGGTGCGGTCTTATCAGTTAAGTCAGTTGCGGACGTCCCAGTTAAGTTTACTGGTACTGGTGAGAAAATTGAAGATTTAGATATTTTCTATCCGGAACGTATGGCTGATCGAATTATGGGAATGGGTGACATTGTTTCTTTAGTTGAACAAGCTGAAGAGAAGATGGATCTTGAAGCTGCTGAAAAATCAATGGAAAGAATGATGAAGGGTGAATTTACACTTGAAGACATGCTTTCACAATTTGACCAAATTAACCGTATGGGTCCATTAGGTGGCGTATTAAAGATGATTCCTGGTATTAATAAATTAACTAAAGATTTAGATACTGATGAAGCAGAAGATGCAATGGGCAAGAGTAAAGCAATTATCTACTCTATGACAATTGAAGAGCGTCAAAACCCAAGAATTATTCGTACATCAAGAATTAATCGTATTGCGAAAGGGAGTGGAACAACACGTCGTGATGTTAACCAACTCTTAAAACAGTATGATAAAATGAAAGATCAAATGCGAATGATGGGTAGAATGTTCCAAGGTGGAAAATTACCATTTTAAAAGTTAGACTAAAAAGTCTAACTTTTTCTTTTTATCCTTGATAAACCAATTAGACTATGTTAATATAATCTACGGAATCCATTAAGTAAACACGAGAGGTTTATATGGAATACATGGTAAATTGTATTTTAAATCTTAACTACTTATTCGATCCGAAATAAGTTTTTTTATTATCAGGAAAGGGAGTAATTAAAAATGAATAATGTAATTGTTGCACTAGACTTTGAAGAGACACAAGAAGTATTAGATTTTCTAACGCTATTTGAAAAACCAATCTATGTAAAAATTGGTATGGAACTATTTTATAACGGAGGAGCTAATTTCTTAAAAGAAATTAAAGACCAAAGTCATAAAATATTCTTAGATTTAAAATTGCATGATATTCCAAATACGGTTGAACGTGCAATGCGTATTTTAGGTAGATTAGACGTTGATATGGTCAATCTACATGCAGCTGGTGGTCTAGAAATGATGAAGGCGGCAAGACGTGCATTAGGTGATGATACGATCTTACTAGCAGTTACACAATTAACTTCAACAAGTGAAGAAGAAATGCAAACTGAACAATTAATTAAAGTTAGTTTAGAAGAGTCAGTACTTAACTATGCTAAGTTAGCTGAAGAAGCAGGATGTAATGGCGTTGTCTGCTCACCACTTGAATCAAAAATTATTCATGAAAATACCCAAGCAGGCTTCCTTACAGTAACTCCAGGGATTAGATTAGCAAGCAATGATGTTCAAGACCAAATTCGTATTACTACGCCTAGCAAGGCAAAAGAATTAGGCTCAGACTATATTGTGGTGGGAAGACCAATCACACGTGCTGAAGATCCAATTCAAGCATACAATCAAATCGTAAAGGAGTTTGCATAATGAGCACAGCTAAAAATATCGCAAAATTATTATTAGAAGTTCAAGCAGTAACTTTAAGTCCAGAAGCACCATATACTTGGGCAAGTGGCTTAAGAAGTCCAATCTACTGTGATAATCGCTTAACGATTTCATATCCTGAGGTAAGAAAGCAAATTACAAAGGATCTAGTAGAATTAATCAAAAAAGAATTTCCAGAAGTTGAAGCAATTGTTGGTACTGCAACAGCAGGTATCCCACAAGCATGCTGGGTGGCAGATAGTCTGGAACTACCTATGGCATATGTAAGATCATCAAATAAAGAACATGGTAAAACAAACTTAATTGAAGGTGTTATTAAAGAGAACTCAAAAGTTGTAGTTATCGAAGACCTAATCTCAACAGGTGGATCATCAATTGTTGCGTGCCAAGCACTAGAAGCAGCAGGTTTACAAGTACTCGGAGTAGCGGCAATCTTTAC
>JAAYHR010000058.1 GCA_012735275.1 Erysipelothrix sp. | reverse complement strand
ACTCTATAGTATTGCCCGCCGGTACGGTGTCTCAGTTGCTCAACTAAAAGACTGGAATGAGCTTACTTCTAATCTAATTACAGTTGGCGATATTCTCTTTATTATTAACCAGTATTAAAAAAGTAATCAAGATCAATCTAGCAGGCACTGACTAAAGTGCCTGTTTTTTTGACTAGACGACTTACTATTTTTGTCAAAGCGGAAGAGTAAATACGGTAAGTTGGGTGAGCAAACACGATTTAATCTTTTATCTTAAAAATAAAATTTGTTACTATCTTTTCCTGAGAAAAAGCCTATAGTAAAGGTATAAAAATAAGTGGAGTGATTTTATGGAAATCGTCATTATGGGCGGAGGTAAAGTTGGAGAAAAACTATGTGAAACCCTTTCTTCCAATAAACATAATATTGTCTTAATTGAACAAAACGAACACTTGCTTGAAAAGTTGATAAATACTTATGATATTAATGGGTTTATTGGTAATGGAGCAGCGATAGAAACTCAAAGAGAAAGTGGTGTGGCTTCATCTGATATCTTTATCGCCGTTACTGAAAAAGATGAGATTAATATTATAGCCGCTATTTTAGCTAAAAGGCTGGGTGCCCAATATACAGTAGCTCGCGTGCGTAATCCTGAGTATGCAACCGATTTACAGTTTGTTAGAGAAAGTCTGGGAATCTCTTTATTAGTCAATCCTGAATATGAAACGGCACATAATATTGCCCGTATGCTTAATTTTCCCGCGAGTTTATCGGTGGAATCCTTTGTAGGAGAGCAAGTTTCAATCATTGAATTAGTTATAGAAGAAGGTTCAGTATTAGATAGATTAAATTTAATTGAATTTAGAAAGAAATATGAAAAAGTGATTATAGTAGCAATCAACCGTCAAGGTGAAATTATCATTCCTGCCGGAGATGATCAACTTCATGTCGGTGACCATATTCATATAACAGGGCCTAATAAGGAGCTTATCCGTTTTTCCTTAAAAACTCTTCAAGATCACCAGTTAACTATTAATTCTGCTTTGATTGTAGGAGGAGGTCGGATTGGCTATTATTTATTGGAGGAGTTGCGTAAGTCTCATGTTCAAGTTAAGTTGATTGAGAACAATGAAGGCTTGGCTGAGAATTTGAGTTTTCATTTTACGGACGCTGAAATTATTGTAGCGGATGGAACTGACCAGGATATTCTTGATGAAGAGGCAATTGACCAATATGATGCTTTTATTTCTTTAACAGGAATTGATGAAGAGAATTTAATGATGTCGATTTATGCTCATCATCGTGGGGTAAAAAAAGTCATTACCAAGTTAGACCGTAAAAGGTTGTTAGAGATTATTGACCACCAAAACTTAGGGAGCATTGTGACTCCTAAACAGTTGGTGGCTAATGAAATTATCCAATTTGTTCGTTCAAGACAGGAGAGTCGTTATGCAAATGTGGAAGCCCTTTACCGCATGGTGGACAATAGGGTTGAAGCGTGGCAGTTTAAAATTAAAGAAGCGAGCCCTGTTTATCAAGTGCCTTTGTCCAGTTTAAATCTCAAGGATCATCTTCTCGTTGCTTACATTATTCGTAACAATAAGGTGATTTTTCCAACGGGGTCTGATCGTATAGAATTGGGAGATCAAGTAATTGTAATTACTAAAGATCACAAGCTGAAAGATATTGCTGATATTGTTTATAAAGGTAAGAGGGTGCGCCCATGAGACGTTCGGTCATCTTACATTTAGTGAGTAAACTTCTATTAATTGAAGGTTTACTTTTGTTAATTCCCCTTGTAATTGGATTAATATACCGTGAACCCTGGTTCCAGTTATCCGCATATAGTATAGTTGCTTTTGGTTTAATTTTAACTAATGCCTGGATAGGGAGAAAAAAGTTTGAAAATCTTAAATTGTCAGCTTTGGAAGGGATACTTATAGTAGTTATCGGCTGGATAATGATTTCTTTTT
>JAAYHR010000057.1 GCA_012735275.1 Erysipelothrix sp. | reverse complement strand
TGAATGACTATCCAAGAAGATTACTTGGATACTTAACACCACTAGAGTCGCTTATGATGCATTTAATGGCATAAATCAAAAATAAACTTTTTTAAAATAAGTGGACAACTTGCAATTGCAATTCAAGCCTATGTTATAATATAGAAATGAATGAGGTAAATTATGCAGAAACAACCAAGACCAGTTAGTAGAAACTTATATCCTAGCAACCAAGTAATCATCAAACTATTGGCATCTTCAATTGTCATTAGTTTTTTACTGACTGCAAGCGTTCTAAACCTCAATATTTTTGATACGCTAGCTACTTTTACAGCCTCACTATCATTGACTCTATTTTCAATTTTTATCATCTTTACAATGCAATTACTTTTACTGTCACTAATCAATGAACTAAAGCTTACCATGTGGCTTTCATTTCTTATTTCAATATTAGTTAGTGTAGTGAATCTTTTAAAAATACAGTTTCGATCAGAGCCACTCATACCCACTGATTTAGGATTCTTATTCGACTTACCAGCTATTATTCGTTTGATTACACCCATCCAAATTGTACTTGTATCCTTACTATTATTGGCTATCATCGCTATTATATTGGTTCTGGTCTACAGACAAAGAAAATTCCAAACTGGAGTTAAAATATTTGATGTCGATAAACAGAGTAACTATCGTCGAGGATTCCTTCTTATTCTATCTTTTACATTATTACTATCCATGCGATCATACCAAGTGGAGGGGAGTCTACTTAAGAAAACTCTTACTTCATTTGGGTTTAAGGAATACCAATTCGATATCTTAAAATCATATCGAGAAAATGGATTTGTAAATGGTTATATATCTAATATTTCTAATGATGTTATGGTTATGCCAGAGGGTTATTCTAAAGAATCTGTTCAAGCTATTATGGAGAAATATCAAGCACAAGCAGATACCTTTAACATTCAATCTAAATACGATAATTTCCAAGATATATCGGTAGTTTATATTCTTTCAGAATCTCTATCCAACCCTCAACGTGTTAATGGTGTTGAAATTGAAGAAAATCCTTTACCTTTTATCTCCGATCCAAAAGGTAAGTCTTTACAAGGACTCATGGTATCACCAGTATATGGTGGAACCACTGCCAATACAGAATTTGAAGTTTTAACAGGTCTTAGTATGAAGTATTTAGCTTCAGGATCGATTATTCCATTCAAATCAATTATCCCAGAGTTTGAAAAATTCCCTGGAATCGTTAAAGACTATTTAAGAGATAATCCTTATGGTAAGGCTATTTCATTACACTCATACAATGATAAACTCTTTAAAAGACCTGAAGTGTATGAAAAACTTGGCTTCGACCAATGTTACTTCGATGCGGATATGATCCATCAAGATCCTTTATTTGATTCTACATATATCAGTGATAAATCGACATTCAATGACGCTCTAGCTTATTTATCACAAGATGGTTCTCAATTTATGAATGTTGTAACAATGCAAAATCACTCTCCATTCACGGATAAATACGACGCTTTATATCCAGGAGTTTCAGTTGAAACAGATCCTAATCTAGAAGAGAGTCTAGCTGCTTATACTCAGGGTATTCACTACTCTGATCAGGCTATAGAAGAGTTCATCCAAGCTGTTTCTCAAATGGATAAAAAGGTTATGGTAGTTTATTATGGCGACCACTTACCAGGGCTTTATAACTCATTGCTAGATGAGAACAAAGACCCTTTCGATCTATACACTACTGATTTCTTCATCTATAAAAACTTCGATCAAGATCATCGTCAAATGGCTAAAGAACAAGTTGTATCAGCATCCTCATTGAATGCTCTGACTCATCTCTATGCGGGGGTAGAACTTTCACCACTGCATATATTAAATTTAAAAATCAATCAGCAAGCGGTTGGTGGTTCAGCACTGAATTATAAAACTAAAGAGGGAACTCAACAGTATTTAGACCTAAGTCCTGAATTACAATCAATGATTGAAGAGTACAAAATGATTCAATATGATATTTTAGTAGGAGAGAACTACTCAAATCAATAGTAATAAGTAAGCATCACCGATATCAAGGTGATGCTTTTTTCTATAAAAAAAACCATCGTTGTGATGGATTTGGGTAAACAATTAATATTTTCAAACTGTAAAGCAACCAAGAGGTGAAGAAATAGCATTAGAATCCATGAAGATGAAATCGGATTCTATAGATAGGTAATCATCAACAAATAAATTCAAATTCAAGTTTATTCCTTTACTTCCAAATTCAGAAATACCTAGTATTTCTCTTTCTTCTTCGCTTAAGTCATCCTGACTTAGCTTAGTGTAATCAATATTAATATACTGGTAGTACTTATTATCAGGTAAAGCTTTGAAGGTGATTGTCATACCATCTCTCTCATTCATCTTCTCGACTAGGTCAAGATCGTAATGGTCAAGCAAATCAATAGTCAACGCCGAATCTGGAACTGTATTACTACTGATTTGTTTACTGAGTACTTTTTTACCTATGGACTCTATTACTACAGTTTCTTCATAGCGATGAATAGCATTTTCCTTGTTTTCATAACTTTGATAGCAGACGGTTGTGGTTATGTCTTGATCATCAGAGTTTTAGTACAGGCTGTTAAAACAGAAATACATAATAATACTACTAAAGCATTAAATAGAACTTTTTTAAATCTCATATTAAGTCCTACTTATACTTGATATAACATATATTACTTGATTGGGTTTAATGTTTATGATGAATTCTTAAATAAGTACTTTTAATAATGGTAGTTTCTAGGGAAAAAAGCTTTGAAAAGTCATTTAATACTAGGTGATTAACATGAAAGAACTTTTAATTGTAATGAATTTACTTACTAATCTTATGTTTCCGAATACGAATCCTGCAAATGACGCCATATTAATTAATAATCGAGATGTGTTTAATTATGAATTACTAAATTTGGAGCTTAAAGGAGACATATTACATCTGGATGGATGGGCTTTTCTTAGTAAGAACCAAAATCTTCATAATGCCTCCACTCACACCATAACTTTAGAGATAGAGAGTAAAGGGAAAAGAAGATCCATTCCTACAAAATCCACTAATCGTTCATTAACTAAAGATATGGCTTATCAAGGGACTCGTTTTTGTAGTGATCGAGATATCAATACCGATAAATGTAACTATACTTATAACAACGTTGGTTACTCGGCAACAATAGATCTCAAAACTTTAGACACAAATGCATCTTATGAAATATTCATCGTGATCAAGACTCATCAGACAAAGAAACACTATCGTACACCCCTATATTTTGCCCAAGAGCGTAAGATTGAGACTGTTGTTAACGGGTCGAAGGTATTTCTAAATTCAGATTTCGAAACCATGGTTTTTGATGTTATATCTCCAGCTTTAAAAGTAACATCCACACC
>JAAYHR010000056.1 GCA_012735275.1 Erysipelothrix sp. | reverse complement strand
GCTAAGATACGGTTCGTTAGAGCATAGATGTTTTCAGTTAAAACAACTTCGCCATCAGGATGCGTGAATAGTGGATTGTATGGGTAAGCATATGTATGGCCCCCAAAACTTAATTCCTCTTTAATTGCATCACGTTCAACTCTACCTACGTAAGTGTTTTTCGCATATAGTAATTCTCCCTTACGGTCATATAAATCTTCAGCTAAGTAGTTTTTATATAAACGGTTGTAAACACCAAGTTTAGTTCTTAACTTAAAGCGTCCTGCTTGTGTTAAGTCATAACGGCGTACATCGAAGAATTTCGCGTTCATAACACTTATGGCACCATCTAATGTTGGAACTTCGTCCACACGTTGGTTTTCATAAATTGTTAATAAAGCTTCGTTTTCTGTAGTAATCTTATCAGCATCTAATGTTACAGTTAAGTCTTCATAATTACCAAAAATACTTGTATATAATAAGTTATAAATATTTAAGAACTCACGATCAGCATCACCTGTTAGTACATCTTCATATACATCTAAGTTTAATGCATTAAGGAATCGTTTAACTCCGTTAACGTCAAATCCACTTTCAGATGATTCTGCGTTTAACCCTAATCCAACTGCTTTTAATAATATTGTTGAAAGAAGCTTACGCTTACGGTCAATTCTCATATCAATTAAACGCCCAGAAGGTGTTTTACGTGAATCTGTTGTAAAGTCTAACCAAGTACCACGACTTGGAATAATTTCTCCATTAAAAATATCGTCCCCGTTACGATCATCTAGTCCAATATTAAAATATGAACCAGGAGATCTAACAATTTGCGAAACAATTACTCGCTCTGCTCCATTTATAATAAAAGTTCCGTTTTCTGTCATCATTGGAACTTGTCCAAAGAAAACTTCTTCGTCTTTCGTAATGATTTCTCCAGATGCTGGATCGATTATTTCTAATTCCATAATTGATTTTAATGACGCTACATAACTAGATTCAGTTATTTTCGCATCAGCAGCACTCTCTTCAGGTTCTTCGAACTCGAAGCCTTTAAATTTTAAAGATATATTACCATTATAGTTTTGAATCGGATGCACTTCATCAAAGACTTCCTGAATACCTTCATTAATAAATTTCTCAAACGATTCTGTTTGAATTTCAACTAAATTCGGTAATTCTAAAGCTCCACTGACGGTAGAGTAGTCTCTCCTCGAAGCTTTATTTCCATATTTTCTGCTATGGTAAGCCTTATTTTCTGCCACAAACTTCATCCTTTCTTACTAATACAATAACTAAAAGGGCACAATGTCCCAATTTAATTATTTACGCTATCATACGTTTAATCATATTATCACTATCTTGTCAAATTGTCAATCAAGAAAATTTTTTATTATATAAAATCCTTTTGATTTTTTTATCACTTCAACATTAGTAAATAGTGTTTGTAAATGTTTAATTGCTGAGGCAGCTCCATGTTGCTTTCTAATGACAACATATAGTTGACCACCACTGGCTAACATCTTCTGACAATTATCAAACATTTCATAAATAACAACTTTTCCAGCTCTTATTGGCGGGTTTAATAATATTGTTTTAAAGCGATCTTTATAAATATTTAAGTCATCAACTTTATAAGCTTTAAAAGCAGTATTATTTTTTTGATTATTAATCGCACTTAATTCTAAGGCCCGATCAGTTACATCCAAACCTAGTGTATCATAACCTAGCTTACTTAGGATAATTCCAACTACACCATAACCACAACCATAATCTAAGACTTCACTATTAATTCCTGAATCTAGGGCTGTCTCTATTAAGAGTTTTGTCCCTTCATCAACATGATCTTTTGAGAATACATTATCGGCTGTTTCGAATTTGTACTCAAAGTCTAAAAACCGGAAAGCAATTTCTTTCCGGTTTGATAGTACTTTTTGATCATCTTTATAATAATGGTTAAGATAATCTTTATTCATTTATTATTTAAATTCTACTGAAGCTCCAGCTTCAACTAATTTAGCTTTTATTTCTTCCGCTTCTTCTGTAGGTACGTTTTCTTTAACTACTCCTTCAGGTGCTGCTTCAACGATTTCTTTAGCGCCTTTTAATCCAGCACCTGTGATTTCGTTTACTGCTTTAATTACTTGGATTTTTGATTGTCCAATATCTGTAATTACAACGTTTACTTCTTTTGGTTCGTCGTCGCTAGCTGCTACGTCTCCACCTGCAACTACTGCTACTGGTGCTGCTGCTGTTACTCCGAATTCCTCTTCGATTGCTTCAACTAATTCGTTGATTTCTAAAATTGTCATTTCTTTTAATCCAGCGATTACGTCTGCTGTTACTAATTTTGCCATTTATAATTTCCTCCTATTGTTTTATGCTTCTTGATTTTCTTCCATCGATTCACCGACTGCTTTAAATACCATAGCTACGTCTCTGATTGGTGATTGTAACATTCCTACTAACATTGATAACATACCATCTTTGTTTGGAAGTTTCGATAATTTTGTAAGTCCTTCAACGTCTAGAACGTTTCCACTTACTACCCCAGCTTTGAACTGAAGTTTTTTATGTTTTTTCCCGAATTCAGCTAATATTCTCGCTGGTGCTACTGCGTCTGGACCGAATGCAAATCCGTTAGGACCTACTAAGTGTTCGACTAGCTCTTCATGACCTGCTTCTTTTGCTGCAAGACGAACCATTGTGTTTTTGTAAACTTTAAACTCAACATCTTCTTCTCTTAGCGCTGCACGAATTTCAGTTAAATCTGCAACTGATAATCCACGGTACTCAACTACAACTGTTGATGCTGATTCTTTAATCTGTTCTGCGATTTCAGAAACTACACCTTGTTTGTATTGTAATATTTTATCACTACTCATAATTCCACCTCCTAATTTCTTAAATCAATACAACTTAGAAAGAAAAAACTCGTGTAATTTATCCACGAGTTAAAAGTGTTATACTTTACCTCGGTAACAAATTAAGCTTACGCCGTTACGGTCTATGGTTGTATTGCTATATAATTTTAAGTTAATACTAAGAATTTGTCAAGACTACTCAACTGTTAATTTAATTCCAGGTGACATTGTTGCAGATAATACTAAGTTAGTTACGTATTTACCTTTAACTGCCGCTGGTCTTGCTGCAACGATAACATCGTTAATAGCGTTTAAGTTGTCTAATAATTGTTCATTTGTAAATGATACTTTTCCAATTGCAACTGCTAAGTTACCTGATTTATCAACACGGTATTCAACTTTACCTTTTTTGATTTCGTCAACTGCTTTAGCAATGTCCATTGTAACTGTACCAGTTCTTGGGTTAGGCATTAATCCACGAGGTCCTAAGACACGTCCTAATTTTCCTAATTCACCCATCATGTCTGGAGTAGCAACGATAATGTCAAAGTCTGAGAATCCGTTAGCAACTTCATCGATCATATCTTTTCCACCAACGTGGTCTGCACCAGCATCTTTAGCTTCTTGCTCTTTTTCACCTTGAGCGATAACTAAGATTTTTTGTGTTTTTCCTGTACCGTGTGGTAAGACTAATGCTCCACGGATTTGCTGATCAGCATGTCTTGGGTCAACGTTTAAGTTAAATGATAACTCAACTGTTTCGTCAAATTTAGCTGTTGAAATTTCTTTTAGTAATTCAAGTGCTTCCGCAAAATCGTATTGTTTTTCACGATCTACTTTAGCTAAAGAATTGTTATAATTTTTTCCTTGTTTTTTAGCCATTGTTAATTATCCTGCCCTTCAATTTTGATACCCATATTTCTTGCAGTACCACCAATAATTCTCATTGCTGCTTC
>JAAYHR010000055.1 GCA_012735275.1 Erysipelothrix sp. | reverse complement strand
TTTCGTCTACTATAAGTTTTGTTTCTCAACTAAGATTATTTGGTGATAACTACTTATGTTACAATATACTTATAAAATATTGATTGTTTTTGTCTTACTTAGGGAGGCTTTATGAAAATACTAGAAGTAGATAATTTAACACGGGACTATGGAAGTAAGCAGGGAATATTTAATATAAGTTTTGAAATTCGTAAAGGTGAGATTGTTGGGTTTTTAGGTGCTAATGGGGCTGGTAAGACGACAACGATTAGACACTTGATGGGTTTTCTTAAAACTAATAATAATGTTTCAATTTTTGGTTTGGATTCATTTAATGATGCAGCAAAGATTCAAGAACAGATTGGATATTTAGCGGGGGAGCCGGTATTCTTAGATAACTTAACTGGAATTGAGTTTATTGATTTAATCTTTCGCATGAAGAAGTTAAATAATGAAGACTATAAGAATGAACTTATTAAGTATTGGGAACTTAATTCCAATACTAAGATTTCTAAGATGTCTAAGGGTATGAAACAGAAGGTGGCTTTAGTTATTGCCTTTATGGGTGATGCACCTTTTATTATTTTAGATGAGCCAACGAGTGGACTCGATCCACTAATGCAAAGAAAATTCGTCCACTTAATTAATAAGGCTAAGCAAGAAGGCAAAACAATTCTAATATCATCGCATATGTTTAAGGAGATAGAACATACTTGTGATCGAATTCTAATGATTAAAGATGGAAAGTTAGTGGCGAATGAGAACTTAAATGAGTTAAGAAATAACTTAGGTAAGTATTATGAACTATCCTATGCTGAAGGACATGATTTAAGTAAGTTAACTTTGAAATATCCTGGTTCTATAATTACTGGTAATAACTTAAGTTTTACTTCAAAGGATGAAGTAAAAACAGTTCTTAAAGAATTAGTTAGTCCAAGTTTAATTGATATTAATATCAGACCAGAAACATTAGAAGAAGTATTCATGAAATACTATGGAGATGAAAATTATGAATAAGGAACTCTTTAAATACGAGATTAAATCAAACTATAATTTATTTTTTATCTTCATTGCTCTGCTTACTATGTATATAACAATTATTAATTCTATGTTTAATCCAGAGTTAGGTAGTATCTTGAATGAAATGGCTGAGAGTATGCCACAGTTCTTTGCACTATTTGGCATGTTGAACATGGGGACTAGTTTAGTAGAGTTTTATATCACTTATCTTTATGGTTTTATTCTAATCGTAATTCCACTAGTCTTCTATTTTATCCTTGTTAATAACCTCTTAGCTAAACATACCGATAAGCAAACATTAGCTTACTTTCTAAATACGGGCTATAGCCGTAAGCAGATAATTGTTAACCAAATCGTTATCCTACTAATTAGTCATTTACTAATTACAGTATATATTACTGGTTTAATGATTTTGGTTGGTCATTTATCTTATCCTAGTGAAGTAATTGTTTCGGATATCTTACAGTTAAATGGATATTTATTCTTATTACATTTATCACTGTCGTCATTTGCACTGCTTTGTGGAAGTTACTTTAACGATTTAAAATATTCAGTTGGTATTCCTGCTGTTTCAATTATTTTCTTTGTCTTACTTAAGATGCTAACGCAGGTAAGTGATAAGATAAGTTTAATTAAGTATTTTAATCCCTTAAGTTTGTTTAATCCAAACTTAGTTGTTAGTGCTGATCTTACTTATCTGGTTTATGCTATGTTATTGCTGGTCATTAGTCTTAGTTTTCTGGGCTTAGCCATCAAGATATTTGTGCGAAAAGACTTACATTTGTAAGTTTAAAGAAAGTTAGATTATTAGTTTAATTGGCTTAAAGGCTAATTAAAAATATAATCAAGTTAGAAAAGAGTAGAATATGATAAAAGTAGCTTATAGTGATTACAATGAACTTGAGTTATCCAAGGAAGTATTAATGTCACTTGGGGATCGGGCTGAGTTAGCGCATATTAGAGTAATTGAAGATGAAATCTTTGTGATTGTAACATACCCTAATAATGCGGATGATTTAAGACCAGTTTGTATTAAGGTTAATGATCATGGATCAACAATCTATTATGATCAAGCAATTGATATGAGTAAGATTACTGATACAACTAGTTTTACTGAATTTATCACAGTAGTTTTAGATCGCTTTGAAGATATCCTTGAAGTGATTAGCGATGAGTTAGATCTCTTTGAATCTAATATTGATCAGGGATTAAATAAGGAAGATATTCGTCATTATTTCTTACTCAATAAAAAATTAATTAATTTTGAAACTGCAATTAGTGCGATTGAAGAGTTGATTAATTATATCTCAGGCGAGAAAGTTGAGAAGTTATGGTGTGAGCGCACATCAAGCGAGTATGCCAATATGAAGATTGAGATTAAACAGTTAAATCAAAACATTGAAATGTATCTAAAGATTATCAACTCAATCATCAATGTCTCTGATTCTCTGTTCTCAAGTAAGTTAAATATTACGATGAAGCGATTAACGACAGTTACCTTGGTACTTGCTCTTCCAACCTTTGTAACATCATTCTATGGTATGAATATTAATCTACCATTTCAAGAACATCCATACTCACTACAGATTGTCTTTCTAATATCATTTATTTTAACAGGACTTACTTGTATTTACTTATATAAAAACGATTACTTTTAAAGAAAATAAAAATATCACTTCAATTGAAGTGATATTTTTTTAGTCTCTATTTCTTGAGATTAAATGAATCAGTTGAACTAGTGCTACTAGGGTTGCGGCAATGTATGTTAGGGCAGCTGCACCTAATACTTGCTTAACACCGTGAATTTCACCAGTACCAATTAAACTACTATCTAATTGCTTGATTGCTCTTCGACTGGCGTTAAACTCAACCGGTAAGGTAATTACTTGGAAGATAACTGTTAGGGCGAAGATAATAATACCGATATTTACTAGTGGTGTATATGAGAACATAAATCCAATTCCGATAAATAACCAAACAAAGCTTGAAGTAATTGAAACGGCTGGGGCAATCGCTGATCTAACTTTTAGTGGGATATATCCCTTAGCGTGTTGGATCGCATGGCCAACCTCGTGAGCAGCAACTCCCGCTGCAGCAACTGAGTGATCATTGTAGACTGAAGTTGATAAGTTAACCGTACGATTTCTTGGATCATAGTGATCACTTAGGTTTCCTCTAACTTGATTTATTTGAACGTCACTTAAACCATTTCGGTCAAGAATCGCTCGTGCGACCTGGGCACCAGATAAATAACTAGTATTATCTACTTTTGAATATTTACTATAAGTTGATGACACCTTAAACTGTGCATATAGTGCTAAAGCCATGAATGGCAAGATTAACATTAAGTAACTTGTGTTATACATATAAAATGGCATATAATTCCTCTTTTCATTAATTCTTATAACATAGTATAACATTTCAACTTACACTTTATTATGTTTTTACTTAAATAAACTAGTAAATTACTTGATTATTTTTTTAAGCAAGGCGTGAAAGAAATGGCGAAATATGTTAAAATGTTGGGAGGTAAAGGACTGATATAATGTATAGAAAATCTAATATAGAAGAAAATAGGTATGCCAATCGAAAACGTAAGATAATAATGATTAGCCTTGCTGTTTTTCTGCTACTTGCTTCAATATCTTCTTTAATTCTCTACTACATTTTCAAAGAGGATCCAGCACAAGGAAATATCCTCGTCTGTGACTTAACACAAGAAGAAGTTATTAAAGAATTTGAAGATTATAATTTTAAAGATCGCTTAGTTGTCGATGATTATTTATTTTATGGTGAAAGCTTAAGTATCTTTAAAGATGAGTATGATATCAGCAAGAATGATAGTTTAGTTGGAAAGACTTTGCTTTTAGCAAATGTTTGTACCGGTGAAGAATATCATTATCTAATTGATACTGATGTTGATGGTCAGATAGTACTTGAATCATTACCACTTGGTTTATATGAAGTCTACATTAATATTGATTTAGTTAAGAAGCGTGTCGTAGGAAATGAAAATTGGATTGATAGTAAAATCTTAAGTAAGCGTAATGGTAGTCACCGTCAAGTTGATGTTCGCTTTGATAAAAACATCTTTGATGATAAAAATCATAGTGCCTATCTAAAGGATGACTATATGTTTATTAATGTTAGTGAGATGGATGCTGAAGTTGATAACTATGATTTAGTTATTGATCCTGACTTTGGTTTTAATGATACTGGCTACTTTGATAACTATGGAGCAACTTTCTTAGGCATGGTTGAAGCTGATGAATTATATCGTATGGCAACCATTATTAAAGAGGACTTAGAATCCGCAGGTTACAAGGTACTGATTACGCGTGACTCTAAGGATCATATAATTAACTCTTACGGCAAAGAAGGGCGTTTAGCTAAGGCCTATGAATCAGGTGCTAACTATTACTTAGAACTAGGCTTCTCAGATGTCTTTGATGAAGGACTTAAAGTTTATAAATCATCATTTACTTCCAATCATTTTGGGGCAAGCATTAGTGATTATTTACTAAAGAATACTAATCTTGAAAAGTATCATACTAACTCCTTATTAAAGCCACTGCGTTATCGTGATTTAGATGGAGTAATCTCAATTCGTGAGACTGGTGGTAAAGCACTAGCAGCCGCTACATACTCAGAACTATCAAGTGAGGCTAATGGATCATTTGCCTTCAATAATCGTCATGGGATTGAAAGTTTACTAATTCAGTATATTTCAATTAAGAACGAAGATGAAATTAAAATGTTTAAAGAAAATAAAGATGATTATGCTCATCAAACAGCTGCGGCCTTAATAGCATATTTTGAAATGGGTGAATTAAATGATTTATCAAATTAAAGATGGAGAAAAACAATTTTTAACCACGATTGTTTTCGATGGCATTGATTTTAATATAAAACGTGGTGAGAAGGTTGCCTTAGTTGGCCGTAATGGTGCTGGTAAGACAACACTAATGCGAATTATTGCGGGTGAGGAAGCACTAGATGCTGGACAAGAATATAAGAGTCCAAACTTTGAAGTAGCTTACTTGTCACAATCATCAGTTGAAGATGAAGACAATACCGTACTTGAAGAGGTTGGTCTAGTCTTTAACCGTGTTAAAGCAGTAATGGCAGATATTGAAAAAGTTACCCAAGAACTGGAAGCTAGTCCCGAAGATAAAGATTTACTAAGAAGATATGATAACCTCTCAGTTAAATTTGATATGCTTGGTGGCTATAACTTTGAATTTGAAATGCTAAGAGTTTTAACTAATTTTGGTTTTGTTGATGAGCAATTACATCAAGTTGTTAAAACGCTATCTGGTGGTGAGAAGACCAAGGTTGCTTTTGCTAAACTTTTACTTCAAAAGCCAGACTTGTTATTACTAGATGAGCCAACAAACCACTTAGATTTATCTACCATTGAATGGTTAGAGGGTTACTTAAAACAATACGAGCAAGCCTTAATTATAGTTTCGCATGACCAAATGTTTATTGATACAGTCGTAGATAAGATTTGGGATATTGAATATGGAAAGATCACACCTTATGTCGGTAACTATTCTAACTTTGAAGTTTTAAAAGAACAGAATATGTTGACGCAAAGAAAACACTTCATTGAACAGCAAAAAGAAATAAAACGGCTGGAGGAGTTAATTGAGAAGTTTCGCTATAATGCCAATAAGGCAGCCTTTGCCCAATCTAAGATTAAATACTTAGAGCGTATGGACAAGATTGAGTTAGACCGAGCTGATAAGCAAGTCTTCAAAGCTAACTTTAAATCAGGTATTCGTGGCTCAAATAAAGTTTTAGAAGTAAATGAGTTAGAAGTTGGTTATGATCATGTCTTAGCTAAGTTAAGCTTTGAAGTATTCCGTGGTGAAAAGATTGCGATCATTGGTGATAATGGAACTGGTAAGTCAACTTTTGTCAGAACGATTATGGAAAAGATTCCAAAACTTGCGGGTGAGTACCTATGGGGTCACTCGATTACTAAGGCTTACTTTGATCAGGAGTTAGCCCAAGTTGATTCTAAGAAAACTGTTTTAGAAGATATGTGGGATGCTTATCCCGGCTTGACGCAGAGTGAAGTTCGAACACTGCTTGGTAATTTCTTATTCTCAGCCGATGATGTCTTTAAACAAGTATCAGTATTATCGGGTGGTGAGAAAGTTCGTTTATCTTTATTAAAGGTGATGTTATCAAAAGCAAATACTTTAGTTTTAGATGAGCCAACCAACCACTTAGACATCTTGAGTAAGCGCTCCTTAGCTGATGCCATGAATACTTATGATGGCACAATCATCTTTGTTTCGCACGATCGTCACTTTATCAATGAAGTAGCATCGAAAGTTATTATTCTAAAAGATAATAAAATTGATATCTTTAATGGAACTTATGCTGAGTATAAGGATCGTGAACTTAATCAAGTGGTAGTTTCGACTAAGCCAGCTGAAGTTGTGAAAGCAAAAGTAAGTAAGACTTACTCAAATAACTGGGTTAAGAAGATTGAAGCAGACATTGAAGCATTAGAGACTAAAATTGATGAACTTGAAGCATCAACCTTTGATCAAGAGGTTTATGAAGACTTTGTTATCTTACAAGGGGTTAATGAGAAAATTGATGAAAATAAAGTTAAATTAGAAGAATTATATGGCGAGTATTATGAATATTTGGAGTCTATCGACTAATTTGACTTAAGTATCTTTAAGACTTTGAATTATTACATTAAATGAGGTATAATTGTACTTGAAATTATGAGGAGGAGTATATATATATGGCAAATGCATTAGTAGCACAATCTGGTGGACCATCATCAGTAATTAACGCGACAATCGCGGGAGTAGTAAAAGCGAACCAATTGAATCCTGTATACGGAAAAGTATATGGTGGATTACACGGTATCGAAGGTATTCTACAAGAAATGTTCTATGATCTAACTGACATGAGTGATGAGGAAAACTTAATCTTACGTCAGACTCCAGCAGCAGCATTAGGAAGCTGCCGCTACAAGTTACTTCGTGAAAATGAAGCTGACTTTGTTCGTTTATTTGAAGTAATGGAAAAATATGATATTGAGACTCTATTCTACACAGGTGGAAATGACTCAATGGATACAGTAGCAGCTCTAACTGAGTATGCAGAAAAACATAATATTGAAGGACGCCGTTTCGTTGGTTGTCCAAAAACTGTTGACAATGACTTAATGGTTATTGATCATAGCCCAGGATATGCAAGTGCTGCGAAATTCATCGCTAATACTGCTTACCAAACATGGCAAGACTATAGTGTATATACACGTCAAGAAGTATTCGTTCTTGAAACAATGGGAAGAGATGCTGGTTGGTTAGCAGCTGCTGCAAACTTAAGTGGTGTAGTAGACTTAACAATCTTACCAGAACAACCATTTGATAAAGAAGTATTCTTAGGTGAATTAAAAACTATCTTAGAAGAAAAAAATAAAGCTTACATCGTAATCTCTGAAGGTGCACGATATGCAGATGGAACTTATCTATCAGCAGCTGAAAGTAAAAATGATACTTTCGGACACGCAATTTTAGGTGGATCAGGTGAAGCATTAAAATCATTAATTATGAATGCTGGCGCAGCTGAACGAGTTAAAGTTCAAGACTTATCGACAGCACAAAGATCACATGCTACTGAACAATCATTAGTAGACGTTAGCGAATCATTCAAATTAGGAATGTCAGCTCACATGCGTTCAATGGATAAAACATTCACAGGTAAAATGGTTGGATTAGTTCGTAAAGATCAAGAAGAATATGATGTAGAATATATTGCTACAGATGCTTCAAATATTGCTAACCATGTTAGAAACTTCCCAGAAGAATGGATTCTTCCAAACTACCGTGGTGTTTCACAAGAAGCATTAGATCACATGCGTCCATTAATTAAAGGTAATCCAACAATCATCTATGATGAAGTAACAAACTTACCCAAACAAGTTAAACCTTATTTCTTAAGATAATACTTAATAAAAACTAAACATTTATTGTTTAGTTTTTTTTCTTGCCAAAAATTATCTGAGATGTTATTATAGACAATCCGAAAGAATGGAGTGGAAATATGAGTAAGGAATTTATTTAAATAAAAGGTATGCGCGAAAACAACCTTAAGAATGTCTCTTTAAATATACCTAAAGATAAGATAACGGTTTTTACTGGAGTATCAGGCTCAGGTAAATCATCAATTGTGTTCGATACAATCGCAGCTGAAGCCGGTCGACAAATGAATCAAAACTATTCAACCTTTGTCCA
>JAAYHR010000005.1 GCA_012735275.1 Erysipelothrix sp. | reverse complement strand
TTCTATTTCTTTCAACCTTCTTATTATAACAAATGATTCTCTTCTTATTCTACCACAATTATATTTTAGTTAGAGATTTTATGTAAAATCCACATGTACGCCGATTTTAAACCATTACTAATAAGATTAAACTTATGATCTAACATTTACAGATTTACTCATACAAAAAGACACACTATGAAGTCTCTTGGATTTTATGTTCTTAACTTACTTAATACCTCTACCTACTTGATATAAGAATCGGACTAAACAAAAATGTGTTAAATAATAATTAAAAAGATAGAGAATAAGCAAAATCAATTACTATTGTTCTCTATCTTTTAATTTGAATTATTTTTTACTTAATACTAATTATTACTGATGCATAATTGAGATTTAAAATCAGTATATAATTTTTAGGATTATTTTAATCTAATGCCCCATAAGTCATTATAATTTCATGATTTTGAAAAATGTTTTGAATATGGGATGGAAAAGATTCTGCATCTGCTTCTGATTCTACAGTAGTTGTCTTTTCAAATTCTAAGTTAAATATTTCTTTTTTAACTATATCATTAACTGTGTATTCAACTTCTACCATTATATTTTTCATAAGACTGTCGAATTCATTTTTTGAAAATCCTGATTTTTCAATATTATCATTACCATAGTTATCCATAGTAACATTAAGCTCTAAAGCATAGAAGTTACTAGGTCTAACATAGTTAATATCGCTGTAGGGAGATCTCATTAATGTTTTCTGTGATTTAAAACCATTAAATGGTGATAAATCCATATCAAAATAGCTTTTCAAATCGCTACTTGGCAATATGTTTATTGATTTAACTACCAACTCTTGATTTGTTCGCGGTGCAATATAAATTAAATAATTAAAATACTCTCGATCTGAATTATTAGGAATTATTGAGATAAAATTATTTGCTTTTAACTCAAAATATTCTCCTTTTTGATGTAAATCAGTATCCATAGCGTAGTATTTCTTCATTGAACTAGTTAAGTTCTCAGTTGCTTCTGTAATATCAATAACAGTTTTATCATTATTTTCGTTTTGGTTACAAGCAACAAGTGACATTAAAATTAATATCAGAAGCGCCACTCTTATAAATGATTTAGTTTTTCTTAGTTTAAGTTTATTTTCCATGTTTAATTTGTAAGGTATAAATGTTATATGGAATTGTACCTTAATCTCCTTTCCTTTTTTAATCTTAACTATTTAAGTGATCTTACCTATATTAACTATATTATACACTGTTAAGGCTAGTAATTTGATATTTATTGGCTTAAGACAAGAAACCTCTTGTAGCAAGTTATTTCTAGATATATGCTATAATTATTAAGTTAAGGAGGATGAGTATGCAGAAAATTTTATTTTATTTATTAGCAAGTATTGCAGCTTATCTTTTCGGGAGTATCCCATGGTCTCTCGTTATAGGAAAAGTATTTTATCAAACAGATATTCGTGAACATGGATCAGGTAATTTAGGTGGGACCAACGCTGGAAGAATCTTAGGCGCAAAAGCAGGTAGCTTTGTTATTGCCTTAGACATATTAAAATCATTTATAATCGTAACAATTCTATCATCTATTGATCAGACATTAGCAATCCTTTGCGGTATGTTTGCATCAATCGGACATTGTTTCCCAATATTCGCAAACTTTAAAGGTGGTAAGGCGGTCGCAACTAATGCTGGGTATATTCTTGCCATATCAATCTTTATCACTAAGAATCCACTATACCAAGCAGCGATTCCTGTACTAGTCTTTCTAGTTATGTTATTCGCATTCAAAATGGTATCTCTAGCTTCAATTGTAGCACTAACGAGTGCATCAATTATTTCGTTCTTCCAACCAAACTTATTAGTTTCAATAGGAATAACTTTACTAAGTGCCTTTTCAATTTATCGTCATAAAGATAATATTAAACGCATTATTAATAAAGAAGAAAGAAAAGTGGGGTTTTTATCGAAATGACTAATTTAGAAGTATTTTCAAATGCTAAACTAGACGTCCGTAAGAATGTACAATTAAAAGATTATTTATCATTAAAAATCGGTGGAGATGCCGATTACTTTATTGAACCAAGTAATGTCAGTGAAATTAATCAAGCAATTGATATTGCTAAAAGTTTAAATCTTAAGTATTTTGTAATTGGAAATGGTTCAAACACTTTAGCACTAGACTATGGAGTACGTGGTCTTGTGATCTATCTTGGACCAAAATTTAGTAAGATTGAATTATTAGAAAACAATATTATTAAAGCTGAATCAGGTGCCCTTTTAAAAGATGTTTGTATGTTTGCTCAAAGCCAAGGATTAAGTGGCATGGAACCTTTATACGGTATTCCAGCTTCTGTTGGTGGCGCAATCTATATGAACGCCGGTGCTTATGATGGCGAGATTAAAGATGTTGTCCTCAGTGTTGATTTCATTGATGAAAACAATCAACTTAATTCACTATCAAATGCAGAGTCTGATTTTGGATACCGCCACTCCTACTATATGGATAAGGCTGGTATTGTAACAGCAGCTTACTTTAAATTACAAGTTGATAAAGCAGAAGATATTCAAGCTCGTATGGATGATTTCTTAAATCGTCGTGAATCTAAACAACCATTAGAATGGCCAAGTGCAGGTTCAACATTTAAGCGACCTAACTTCCACTACGCAAGTGCTTTAATCGACATCTGTGGTCTTAAAGGATATGCGATCAATGATATCAAAGTTAGTGAAAAACACGCTGGCTTCCTTATAAACGTTGGTTGTGGGACAAGCAAGGACTTCATTGACCTAGTTAACCATATTCATTCAACTGTTTATGCCCAAACTGGCTTTAAGCTAGATCCTGAAATTCAAATACTAAAATAAATCAAAATAAAAGAAGTTGTCAGTATCAATGAGTGATCATCGATCGACAACTTCTTTTTTTCATGAGGACTTACTTAGAGAAAACTATTTAGTTTTCTTAACTCCTGAGAACTCTCCAGATGCTTTTGTTTTATCTTGGTAAGGGGTACCAGTAAATTCTTTCTTGATTGGAGTTTTATATCCATTGTCAAGAATTTGAATAATTGGTAAATCTTCTAACATAATTTTTTGTGCTTCAACATAGAATGGTTTTCTATCTTCAATTGTTGATGCTTGTGCACCTTTAGTTAATGCTTCGTCTAGAGCTGGATTGTTGTATCCTGCAATGTTAGTTGAACCAGTTGATTTAACACGGTTATCAACACCAGATACGTCTGGTCCTTGGTATCCTGCTAGCATCGTTATAGCGAAGTCAGAGTTATCCATTACTTTAGTTTGCCATGCTGACATTTCTAAAGCATTTAGTTTTAACTTAATTCCAACTTTTTCTAAGTTAGCTGCGACAATTGCGGCAATATCCCCAAAGTTACCTGAAACAAAGTAATCAAAGTCAACTTCAATGTAGTAACCATTAGCATTCTTAGTGTAACCAGCGCCTTCAAGTAGTTCAATTGCTTTAGCTGTATCAGTTTCTGGTAGTTTTACACTTGGATCAACATAATCCGTAAATACTGGCGAAATTAATGATTCAGCTTTAGCACCAGCACCACCAACACGGTCATAAACTGATTGTTGATCTAATGCATAAGCAACTGCTTGTCTAACTTCAGCTTTACCAAAGTCTTCATCAGCAAAGTTGAATGTAACATAAGTACGGTTAATACCTAAAGATTGAATAATTTCATAGTTATCATCACCATCTAATGAATCAACATTAGCAGTTGGTAGTGAACCTAAGTAGTCAACTTCACCATTAATAAATGCTTGGTAGAGAGTTGATTGATCAGGAATAATTCTAAAGATTAAAGTTTCAACATCAATATCATCACCAAAGAAATCATCATTACGTTTTAATGTAACAGCAACACCTGATTCATATTTATCAAATTTGAATGGACCAGTTCCAATTGGATTTTGGTTAGCTGGATTCGTAGCTGTATCAGTACCATCATAAACATGTTTTGGAACGATAAATGTACCATACCAAGATAGTTTAGAAATAATTGATGAGTCCGCATTTTTTAGATTAAATACGACAGTATTATCATCAGGAGTATCAATTGAATCAACTGATGCGAAACTTGAAGAATGTTGCCATGCTTCTGCGATCATCGTATCAAACGTGTATTTAACATCTTCTGATGTAAATTTAGTTCCATCATGCCAAACAACATTATCATGTAAATTAAATGTTAAGGTTTTACCATCATTAGTAAATTCCCAATCAGTCGCTAAATCTGGAACATAAGTATTATAAGCATTTAGTTTAACTAAACGGTTAAAGATATTTTGGTTAACTGGCCAAGCTCCATCATCAGAAGTTCTATTTGGATGGAAAGATTGTGGCTCAACTGAAGTGTTTGAAATAAATGTAAAGTCTTTTTCAAATTCACCTGTTCCGCCGCCTTCTCCAGCAG
This sequence comes from Erysipelothrix sp., assembly GCA_012735275.1. Taxonomy (GTDB): domain Bacteria; phylum Bacillota_I; class Bacilli_A; order Erysipelotrichales; family Erysipelotrichaceae; genus JAAZDN01. Next base: position 1,256 of record JAAYHR010000005.1, on the reverse strand, counting down.
TTCCTCCACTACCACAGCCTACTAAGAATAGTAAACCAGCTAGTGCTAAAACAATAAGTTTTTTCATTCTAATTCTCCTTTTCTATCTGCATTTTATCTTTCAAAAATGCGACAACTTTTGGATAACAATCCAACTTGTTTTCAATTTTATGAATACCATGACCTTCATCCTGATACTCTAAAAATTTAACTTCAACCCCTTTATTACTTAAATATTCATGCACTTGTTGTGCTTCAAAAACCGGAACCCTAGGGTCATTAGTTCCATGAACAATCATCAGTGGACCTTTAATATCATCAACTTTAGCGACCGGAGAAACATTAAACAAAGTCTCACGATCAAACTCTAAAGATCCATATTCACTCTCACGGTGGGCACGACGGTATGCAGCAGTTCTTTCTAAGAAAGTAACAAGATTATACATACCAACAGTATCAACTGCCGCACAGAAGAGATCAGGATAACGAGCTGCACATGATAGAGTCATAAAACCACCGTAACTTGTTCCAGAAACTGCGATTTTATCCTTATCTGCTACTCCGCTATCAACTAAATGTTTAACTAAAGATTCGATATCTTTAACAGAATCTAAACGTTTCTCAACATCATCTAAATGAGTATATGTTTTACCATAACCAGTTGAGCCACGAACATTAGGTGCCACAACGGCAATACCTTCACTAACAATATAAGCAATTAATTCATCAAAATTAGATTTTTGCTGAGCCTCAGGTCCACCATGAATCTCAATCATAACTGGCAGATTCTTTGGATCTTTACCTTTAGGTACATAGAGCCAGTAAGTAAGGAACACTTAAACCATCAAATGATTCATAACGTTCTAAACTCGGTTCAACTAAATCTTCATGACCAATTAATAATTGATTATCACTAACAATTTCTAAACTATTTTTCGCTAAATCCAAGCAATAAATGTTTGATACATTTTCACCACTCGAATGGGTAAATAAGATATTTTGACCATCAGGTGAGAATACTACTTGATCATAGAAACTTGTCACACCAACATCAGGACTATTAACACTAATTTCTTCTAAGGCTGGCCAAGTATACAATTTTAACTTTAAGATACCATCTTGATTAAGCACTACAGCTAACTTGTCAGCTTGTGGACTTAAGGCAATCGTTTCGATATCCCAGTCAAAGCTTAGAATCTTACTTGTTGCTTTACTATTTAAATCATAGCTAGATAAATAGATAAACTCACTATCAACATTGGATAAATAGACTAGGG
>JAAYHR010000004.1 GCA_012735275.1 Erysipelothrix sp. | reverse complement strand
TGAAAACCATCTAAATTAATAGTTAGATCAGCCGAGTTATTCTTACAAAGTTCAATAAATGAGTTAAGAGTTCTAATTTCATGATCCTTTAATGTAATACCGTGTTCATCTAAGTAGGCATCTAATAATTCTCCAGATTTTTCTTTAGTATTCACATACAAGTTGTATAGATTTATCATACTCATTCGACCTCCCATTCATTTCGTTAATTTCTTCAATATTTTAGTAATGTATACATATATACTACCACGAGTCTTGTCCTTGATCAGGCCTTTACATATTTTCTGTATATTATTGTCTTACATATTAAAAAAAGTTAGCACCAACTAAATTTTGGCACTAACATTTTCTTCTTTATTTTTGACTACTCTGAATAAATAATTGTTGAGTTGTCATGATTATTCAAGACAGTGATTGTATACTCTGCGTTATACTTACCTGTTTGTAACTCTGATATTGCTTTGGTTTTTGTTGGTCCGCTTGCGATGATGATTATTTCATCACTTGCTAGTAGCTGTTTTAAGCCAAGTGTGATTCCACCTAGTGCATTCATTTCGCCGGCGAAGTATTTTGTTCCAACTTCTTTGGTATTAGCATGTAACTCTGTTACGTATGCTAAGTTGTCTAAGTTTGAGTTAGGTTCATTAAAACCTAGATGTCCATTAACTCCAACTCCAAGCAAGGATAGGCTTAGTGGACCATGTGTATCAATAAATTCGTTTGCATTTAGGCATTCTGCTTCTAGGTCTTCTGCTTTTCCATTAAAGAATAAGATATTATCTTTATTGAAGTTTAGTGGATAAAATAGATGTTTGTTTAAGTAAGCACGGCATGAGCCTGGATCTGTTTCATCGATACCGACCCATTCATCTAAACTGATGATCTTTAAGTTTGAGATATCAATGTTTTGCTCTTTTACTTTATCCACAAATTTATTAATTGTTGGTACTGGTGTATCGCCACCGGCAATAGTTATTAGTGCATTTGGTTTTGCCTTAACTAATTCGATTAAACGATCACTTGCCATTTCACTTACTGCATTTAGATCCTCTAGTTTTATATGTGTTACTTCACTCATTACAGATTACCAAAGAATGATCCGATAATTGAAATTACTAATAGTGATACGATTAGTACAATTGGATTAGCATTTTTCTTTTTGATTAAGTAGAGTAATAGGAATGTAACTCCAATTGGAAGAATGCCTGAAAATAACATATCTAGGAATGATGATTGAATTGAGAATACTTCTCCTTCGGCAATCGGGAATTCTAGAGCAATTGGTAGTGAGATTAATGTTGCCATTAGTCCACCAATAACTGTGTTACCTAGGATCATTGCAGCTTTTGTTACATACTGTGACATGCCAGTAATTTTATCAATTGATGAAACCCCAATACGATAACCTAAGTGTACTAACCAAACACGACTTAGGGCAATTGCCATATATGCGACAACATTTGAAGCTCCAGTACCATAGAAGTCAATTATCTCAGATTCAGATATATGTTTGGCCGCCTTCTTAATAATTTCTTAATCAAGCAATAGCCGCGTCTCTTCGGTCGATTGAATCGATATCGCACTGATTTTATCGACAACATCTAAAAAAGAATCATCTTGAACAATAATACTATTATCCAAAATAACATCTTTAATATTTTTATAGCTATCAATCTCAGTCGCTAACTTAAGCTTTAACTGGATAAATCCCTTCGGATCGATTTTCTTACAAAAACTTACAACTGTCGATGGCGACGTATAAGTTTTTAGGGCGATGTCACGAACACCAAGGGTTAAAAACTCGCGTGAGTTCTTAAGAATGTATTCTTGAATTAACTTTTCTGACTGACTAAGATTTTGATGTTCTCTAATTTTAATTAGTATACTCATACTTTCCTCTTCAGATATTTAGTAAATATTATCATTATATTAACACAAAACGAGAAAGCTTTTCAGCCTTCTCGTTTTATTATTTACCGAAGTTTGGATTAAATAAGTCTTTATTATCCACTTTTGAGTAGACGATGTTTCCATCAACATAAGTATGTTCTAACTCAAAGTTATCATCAACGATAATTAAATCAGCGTACTTACCTACTTCAATCGATCCTGTTTTATCTAACTTATAGTAATCAGCAACATTACTACTTGCTAACTTACTAAGAGTAATAAGATCTAGTCCTAAGTTTTTGTTTAAAACATTCATTCCGTAGATTACAGGTTTAGTTGAACCCATTAATCTACCTGTTTCAGACTTTGAGAATCCTTCTTCATTTATGGTAATTGTAAAGTTTCCAAATGAGTATTCTCCTTGTGGTGCACCTGATGCCGATATGGTATCTGATATTAGCATCCACTTATCAAAGTCTTTAACTTTTAGCATGAGTTCCATCATTTCTACACTCACATGCAGACCATCTGGAATTAGTTCACACATTACATCGGGATGTAATAAGCAAGCTCCTAGGCCTCCCATGTTGCGGTGATGGATACCTGACATGACGTTTGCGGTATGTGTCGCGACAGATACTCCATTGTTGAATGCTTCAAAGGCTTCAGCATAGTTCATATCACTATGAGCATAGGCAACAGTTATACCGTGTTTATTTAAGAGATCAATTCCCGCTTGGGCATTTTCAAGTTCTGGTGCAATCGCAACTAACTTTAAATGACCTTTTGCACTATCAATCATTGCTTGTAGATGATTAACATCAACTGCTTGTTTTTCTTCTGGAACACCTTGTTCACCGACTCGATTTAAGTATGGACCTTCTGAGTGAATACCAGCAATTTTAGTCGTAGCTAAAGCTTGATCTTTTACCGCAAGAATAGCATCAAAGAAGGCATATTCAGCAGTTGGAAAGACACTAGTAACACCTTGTGATGCCAGTCCGGTCAGATAACCTTTTACTTCTGTTTCCTTATCTTCAATTGGACCCATTAATCCATAGCCCATTGTTCCATGATTATGCGTATCAATAATACCTGGCATAATTATTTTGTTTGGGTATGTTTCTTGATCAACTTCTTTGACACTAATTGCTTCAATTAAACCTTGATCATTAATATGTAGTTCACCACTGACGACTCCACTTGGAGTAACGATTTTTCGACTTTTTATCGTTTGCATATTATAGGTCTCGATAAGTTATTAGTTCAATGTTATTATCTTCAACATATTTAATTAGCTCTGGTGATATTGCCATCTCTAAGTCTCTTGCTCTAATTAGTGAGTATGATGATACGCCAAGTAAGTCAGCATCGACATAACCAGCATGGCAAATGATCATTAAGTTTTCATTGCCGGCGACACTCTTAAGACTTTCTAATGTTAGTTTAGCAACATCAGTATCTCTTTGTTTATCTATATCAAATACTGGCTTAATGTTCCAATTAGCTGGAACAAATGTGAAGTTAGTTGATTGCCATTTATGACTAGATAAAGGGATGTCATATTTAGCACCAAGTTCTTCCATAGCCTTAAAGATATTTGGGGTAATTAGTGAGTGTGGATGTAAGTATTCAGGCTTAGCTCCAACTAGTTCAATATAACGGTTAATTTGGGCTTCCATCTCAACAATTACATCGGCATAGACATATGGATCTTCTTCAAATACGGTATTCATCATTTCACTGTTTACTAGTTTATTTTCTTTGAATCTTTGGATTGAAGTAATGAAGTTACCATTTTCATCAACTAAACTTTTTACTGTGCTTGGATCACTTAATGGTTTTCCACCAACTAAGTTTATATCAATTCCAAAGCAGCACTGTGGTAGTTTTGGAATGAACTCTGCTGCAAAAGCAGATGATGGCATATTAGTAAATAAGCCAGTATTTCTAATTAATCCTTCTTCAATTCCTTTAACGATACCTAAGGTTACCGCTTCGGTAATTCCAAAATCATCTGATTGAAATAACAATCTCATTTTATCGCTCCTATCATTTTATTTATAACTAATTCATAATCTCTTAATTTCTCTACACTAACATGACTATCATCAAAGACTGAATTAATCTTGACGCGAACATTACCTTCATAAACCTCTCCAACATTTAAACAAGTATAGAAATCATTCTTTTCAATGTAGTTTAAATCATTATCAAACTTCAGTTGGGATGATTTAAGACCTTTTGAAATAATTAGTTCTCCTGCACCACTTAGTGATTCTAGAAGAATACTATTAGCTTGCTTATCAATCTTTTTATCAACTAAGTAACTTGTCCAGTTGATATTTTTATAGAAGTCATCAATTAAGATAATACCAATATCAGGATTGTCTGCCATGGTTAGCGCTAGTGCTAAGGCACTAGAATTGAAATTCATATTGACCTTAAGTGATTTCTCACGCAATGATAATACTAAATAGATAATTTGTAACACTACAAGGATTAAACCAATAATCTTTATAATTTGATTACTATTGAGTGAGAAATATGCCACTAAGGCAATTAACATAGTCTGAATAATTTCTTGAAACATTTTAATTCTAATATTCTTCTTACTTCTAAAAGATTTATAGTCAGCACTATTTAAAGTATAGTAATCATCTTTGTAATATGAAATTGATGGAGTATCATAAGGCACTAATAAAATTGCTTTTGAATGTTTACTCACATTTATATGAGCATGCAATGAACCATGATAATCATTAAGTTCAAGCTTATAATTATTGGCCACTGATAAGTCTTTGATTTGATCAATAAAGATTTCTTTTTCTTTCTTAGATAATCTTGCTCCATAGATAACTCCAAACTGAGTTAATAAATCTTTTAGTTTATCCATCTTAGAATATTCCTAAGAATGATCCTAATAGTGATATTGCAAAGATACCAATTACTAATGTTGTCGGACGAGCTTTTTTCTTAATTAGTGAAACAAGACCAAAGACTAGTACAACACTTAATAGACCAGGGAATATTTGGTTGACAATATCATTAACAATAATTTCTGTTTGTCCAACATTGATAATCCAGTTTAATGGTACGTGAACCATTTGTGCTGTCATTGCTCCAACCATAATTAGGGCAAGAACTGATGAAGCTTGTGTTAATGCATCCATTAAGCCTGAGCTATAGATTGATTCAATAAATGTAACACCTGTTTTATATCCGATATGTGTTAAGTAATATTTGGCTACTGATTGTGATACACCATAAATTAGGACGAATAGAATTGTTCCTAAGATATTTCCTTGCGCACATAATCCAATTGCAATACCAGCTGCGATAATTCTAAATACGTTGAAGAATAGTGAATCAAACATTCCTGCTGTTGGACCCATAATTGAAGCTTTAATACTTTCAATTGTTTTTGGATCGACTGCGCCAGTTTCTTTATGTTGTTTCTCCATTGCGTATGATAAGCCGGCAATAAATGAGAATGGTACGGCATGCGTATTAAAGAACGCTTGGTGACGTTGATAAGCCGCTACTCTACCTTCTTCATCATCTTTATAAATATCTTCAATTGCTGGTGACATAGTTGCGGTAAATCCATTAGCTTCCATCTTAACCATATTGAATGATAAGAATACAAGATGAGAACGAATGAACATCTTATTTAAAATTCTTTTATCATTGTTTTCTACTAGATTATTTTCCATTAAAAGAAGACCTCCTCTGTATCGGCAGTCTCTTTGATGATGCCTCTGTTTCCAAGTTCAATTAATTTCTTATCGTACATGAACATTGTAATTGCGATAACTCCACCAATAATAGCGATTGCTAGTGTGTCTAACTCTAAGTACTTAACTAAGACAAATCCTAGAATAAAGAAGTATCCTGTTTGTTTTGAGAAGATCATTGAAGTTAACATGGCAAACCCAACTGCTAACATCATTCCACTTGCGACATTTAATCCATTCATTACCCAAACTGGTAATGATGCTAAGAATGAGTTTAATCCTTCAACTCCAAAGGCAACTGCTAAGTATAGTGTTACTGTAGGAATTAAGAGAATTACTGCTGAATAAATAAAGTTATGTAATAAGAATTTCTTTGGTTCATGAGCAATCTTTTCCCAATATGGAGCCATTGAAGCTGAAATTGGTGTTGCGAACTGGTTCATTGCGGCCATTGCTGTTCCGATTGGAAGTGATAAAGCAATCCCTGCTTCTTGACTTGCTCCCGTAAGAACTGTAAATGATACGGCAATTAAACTTGCTGTTGTAGCATCAGCTGGAACTTGTCCACCGATTGCAGAAATACCCATGAAAATTGACTCTAATCCGGCACCCATAATAATTCCTGTTTGGAAATCACCTAGGATCAATCCTGCAAGTGGTGCAATTACAATCGGGCGGTTTAATGTTTGCCACGAAAGAATATATGGATCTAAAAAACTAATAATGAAATACAAAATACTAATCTTTAACGCTGCTTGTGCCATTTTATTTCCTCCTATTTATTTAATACATTTTTTAACGACTCAGCTGCATCTTCTGGAGTAGGTTGATACTCACAAGGAATATTTGAAGCAATAACTTCTTTTAGTATCTCTACTTCTTCAGGATAAGCATATAAATTACTACGATAAGTAGTTCGAGCTTGATTATCTACTTTATCGGCAATTCTTCCATAGTTACCAATATTAATTAATGGAATCCCCTTAACTTCTTTAGTAACTCTCAGTAAATCGGTAGGGTTTGAGACTAAAACTAAAACTTTTACAGTTTCCATTCGTGGATCATTTAAAATCTCTATCCCTGAATCTACATCTTTAATTGCGGCCTTAACTGTACTTGGTGCTGCCATTAAGAGCGTTTTCTTAATTAATTCATTACCTGCTGCTTCATCATCAAGAACTAAAATTCGATCAACACCTGTATGTCTTGACCACTTGATCGCAACTTGTCCGTGAATAAGTCTTTCATCTAATCTAACTAATTTAATCATAATATCCTCCTAGAAAAATTCTTCATCTTCTACAACTTCTAACTTAGCCACTTCAACTCTTTGCAAAGCATTTCGACTTTCTTCAATTGAATTATCAATGATCTCTGCATCGACTGTGTCTTTCAACATCATATCCAATATGAAAGGTAAGTTTACACCTGCAACTAAATAAGTATTAGCGCGCACTGAGTTTTGCAATAATACTTGATTGACACTTCCACCAAAAATATCTGAAAGCAATAAAACCGTTTCTGATTCATCAACTGTTAGTAAGAACTCCTGAACGACTTCATCAACTGATGACTCATCTAGATATGCGTCAAATACGACTAACTTACTTGAATCTCCCAACAATATATCAAGTGTATTCTTAATCCCTGATGCCATCTTTCCATGTGTTGCCAAAAATATTCTCATCCCACACCTCCCTGTAAGTGTATACAACCTAATTATAAACCTAAGTACACACTATGGATTACTTGTTATTGCACCAGACTTAGTGAAGTGATAATATTAAGGCAGGTGATAACATGCTAGGACGACAACATTTCATTTTTAATCAGTTAATTAATAAGCGCGAAACCTATACTGCAGAACAGCTGGCAAAACTGACACGTGTATCGATACGAACAATCAAATCAGATATGGAATCAGTAAAGATGCACTGTAAGGATAATGGTGTCGAACTCTGTTCAAAATCAGGTATTGGCTATTGGATAGAGATTAAGGATAAGGAAGTCTTTTCCGATATCCTTTTTCAATCACGGATTCGTGGTTCACTAGAATCCAGTAAACTAAATCATGATGAAGACTATCCCTTATTTCTTAAGACACTAATATCACTAGATAGGTTTACCCACTTAGATAAACTTGAGCGACAGTTATCTATATCAAGAAGTCGACTCTCAGTCTTAATTAAAAACTCGAGAGAACTCCTTGAACTATATGATTTAAAGATTCTATCTTCATCACAAAACGGTATATTTGTTGAAGGATTAGAACTGAGTAAAAGAATCTTTATGCTAAGACTCTTTGATACCCATCACCATTTATTAAAAAATCACTTTTCAATTAGTGCCTTCGATAAATTCTTTGAATCAGACACTGATGAAATAAGTGACATGCGAAAACTTCTACTACAAACGCTAGTAAAGTATAAATTAAGACTAGCTGATATTAACACTCAGCAAATTGCTCGCTACTTAGTTCTGCAAAGAAAGAGAGTTTTTTATGGACACAAACTAGAAGAAATAAAATCACGCTCAAGTTTAAAGAAATTTTCTTTAATTCAAACATTCGCAGCAGATATTCTAAAGCAAGCAAATGTACTTTATCCGCAAACAATTAATCATAACGATCAAGATGCCCTTGTCTATCTCATACTAAATCGGATCGATATCTCCTCATATGATGATTTAAGAAACTTTTATGAGCCAATGCTAGATGAAGTTACCCAAGTTACCAAAGATTACATTGAATACTTTTATAAGCTTGCACCATTTGTTATGTATGACTCAAAAGCGATGATCGAAGACTTATCAATCGCAATTGCCCCAGTCTATTTATCAGTCTTTCTTAAACAAGAATTATACTATTCTAAGACGAAATTAAAAGTAACTAGTTATCAATCCCCATTCGCTTTTATTATGGCAACCAATATTAAGAAGTACTTTAAGATAAACTTCTCGCAATCAATTAATACTTCAAACTTCGAGAAACTAGTTGTCAGACTAACACTGCACTTTTACTTCTTCCAATCAAGAAATCACTTCTCAATTAGGGCTTTAGCATGTAGTTCAGCTTCAATCGCAATGGCTAAACTAATTACGAGAGACCTTTTAAACACCAGTAGAAATAACTACTATGAAGAATTAAGACCAATTGAACTCTATGAAGGCAGATACATTGATAAAGATGATTATGATATCTTTATCCTCCATGAGTTAGATGAAATATTCTATGATTATGATTGGCCGCTCTATACAGTTTCCAATGAGAACTATAAAGAAGATATTAAGAATATTACTATTAGAGTAAAAGAAGTAAATGACCTTAAAATAGTTAGAGAGATCGCAAACAAAATCAATGTAAGAATGGACTTCCGCCATGTCAGTGAGATTAGCGAAGAATTACTCTGTATGCAAAAGTTTAGAAATAACAACATTATTATGTTCGACAATAACCTTGAAGAAAACAACTTCCATGTGACGCACTACAATGATAAAGACGACTCAAAAAATATAGTTGTTATCAACTACAATTATAATATCAATAGTTTTGATGCCCTCTACAAGCTAGAGTTAATCATGAATGACTTTTGTAACTAGACAAAAAAAAGAGCTTTTATTAGCTCTTTTATAATTTGTAAATATGATAGAGAATCTTATCCACAGAAGATTCAATATAAGCCACCATCTGATCTAAAGTAAATACATTTAGGTTAGTAATAAGAGGGTTGTTGCTGACATCGTCTTTTAGTTCTTTTAAGATATTAGAAATATCTTCTAAATCAACTTCATTAATTACTTCAATATTATCTGTAACCATTAAGTAATTAATCACACCCGGAATATCAGGATATTCATTTTGAAGTAACTTATTGAGAATTACAAAGTCATCATGATATTCATCAAGCAAGTACGGGTTAAGTTCCATAGCTTTCTTTATCCACGCTAAGTAGAATCCCTGCATCCAGTAATCATCCGCAATTAAGTGTGTATAATAACCTAACTCGTATGACATATCAAAAGTTAACTTATGTTCTTGTTTAAATTCTTCATGGTCAATATGGCGCGTATACTCGATTGCTAACCCCTTAAAATAATGCGTCTTTTTCTTGTCACTCGTCGCATCTACTGCGATTGATCCAAGTAAAAACTTATTAAGATCTGCAATCTCAATTCGCTTAGAAACTTCATTAGCGATAATCACATGCATCATTCTTGATCCCATAAGTTTTCCTCCTATTAATAATATATTATCACTTTCTAAAAAATAATTCTAAGATATCAAATTATTACCTAGTAATATTCCTAATTATCTAGGTAATAAGCTAATATTAGGCTATAATTATAAATAGTTAAGGGGGATATAAAATGGAAATATGGGATGCATATGATAAGAATTCAAATAAATTAGGTTTTGATATAATCCGTGGACAAAAGCGCGAAGCTGATGTCTATCACTTAGTAGTCGAGGCACTAATAAGACATGAAGATGGTGACTATCTACTTGTACAAAGAGCACACGATAAAGAAGTTTTTCCAAGTGTCTTTGAATCATCAGCTGGTGGAAGTGTTTTAAAAGGTGAAGATGTTGACCAAGCAATTAGACGTGAAGTATTTGAAGAAACTGGAATCGATAGAATTAACTCAATTGAGCAAATCAATCGTCAGGTATTAAGTGATCGAAGAACAATCTTTTATACTTACGTAATTGAAACTGACTTTAGCAAAGATCAGTTAGTTCTAGATCCCGAAGAAACAATCGACTATCGTTGGATAAGTAAGGAAGAATATATCAGCTACACAAAATCAGATGAGAATATCCCTTATCAAATTGAAAGACTAACGACTTATATCAGCCAAATAATTTAGAAAACAAAAGCGTCAACCAAAATGGATGACGCTTTTATTATAGATTATATTTTAAGTTTTTTTCTTTTTAAGCTTAATAGAGCAAGTAACGATGTGCCTAATATTGCTATGAATATATAAGTGTTAGATTGAACTCCAGTTGGAGGGACAACCTCAGCACCACTATCACTTGCACCAGCCTCATCATCAGAACTATAATGTAATTTGCGATTGTCTGCAGTTTCTGGTAAAGCTATAGCATTAAGGAAAGTAAATGCACCTTCACGTAGCTTTATAGGTGTAGTATCCATCTGAATACTATTTACCGAGTTATCATTATAAGTAATTGAGACATTGTCTAGAGAAATATCAGAACTAGTATTAGATGGCGATACAATTATCAAATTAAATTTTACAACATCTGCTCCAGCTACAATATCAAAATTAAAGTTCTCCCAAGTATCATTTTTAGGCAAGTTCATATCTGTACTTTTAATTTGCCCTTTTGAATCAACACTTTCGATTCTTACTTTTATCGAAGATCCATCTAATGAGTTAATCATATAGTCAAGTGAAACACGATAGTTTACACCGGCCTTAACAGGCATATCAACTTGTTTGAAGAACATTTACGCATTACAAGGAATGCCAATTGTACATGAAATCTTTTTGTAAGGGGGTATCAAGTTGCGTAAGAAGAAAAAGTGTATATAGCCTTATTTCAATGGCTTTATGCACTTTATTTAAAATAAATGTCGTAATTGATCATGTAAGCATATTACATAAAATCACTGCTCTTGAAACGATAATGATCGTTAATAAAGATACTTTGTGTCAAAATTACATATTAATATTTTATTGTAGACTATTCAATAAATCATAAATAACTTTTGAATCATTTGCACTAATCAGAGTATCAACAAGTGACTTATCAGAAAATAAAGCTGATAGAACTTTTAAGTATTTCATATGAGCTTCCTTATCTTTTGAAGCTAGTGTAAAGACTAGTCTTACATCAAAACTTTCTTCTGAAAACTTAAAGGATTCCTTAACAACTAAAAGTGATATTTGGGATTCTTTAACCCCTAAATCGGCACTAGCATGGGGCAGTGCAATTTCCGGTGCTAGGACATAGTATGCTCCATTTGCTTCCGTTGATGCAAAGATCGCATCAATATAAGTTTGCTCAATATAGCCTGAATCTAATAGTAATCCCGCTGATTGATTTATTGAATCTTTCCAGTCTGTTACTTTATCCACAATTTTTATATTTTCTAGTCTTATTATTTCCATGAATCTTCTCCTTATTTAAAAAGAGAGCATAAGCTCCCTAGTATACTTTATTAATTACGTCACCCGCAATATATGAGCGAATATTTTTAATTACAATTTCAAAACGTTTCTCCATAGCCTCTGCTGTATAGTAAGCAACGTGTGGAGTAAGAACTGTATTTGGTGCACTTAAAAGTTTGTAGTCACTTGGAATTGCTGGCTCCATGTCAAAGACATCAATACCTGCTCCAGCGATCTTACCTGCAGTTAATGCTTCAGCTAAGTAGTCATTATCAATAATTGGACCACGTGCCGTATTAATGATAACTGCATCCTTGTGCATTAAATCAATTAAATCTTTATTAACAAGATTACGTGTTGAATCATTTAATGGTAAGTTAATTGAGATAATATCGCAAGTTTTAAATAGTTCTTCTAACTCAACTTGCTTAGCAAAGTCTAAGTCAGTTTGACTACGGTTATAAACATATACATCTGCATTAAAGGCATCCGCAAGTTTCGCAACTGATTTACCAATTGCTCCCGCTCCGACAACGCCGAATTTTTTACCTTCAATTTCAAAGCCTAATAGATTATTATGTGTACCACCATTTCTTACACTCTTATCACCATTAGTAATTTGACGATATAAATCTAAGATTAAACCAAAGACTAATTCAACAACCCCTGTTGTTGCATAGCCTGAAGCATTAGAAACAATAATATCATTAGCTTTACAGTATTCAATGTCTACTAAGTCAAAGCCCGTAAATGCAACAACGATATATTTTAAATTTTTACATTCCTTTAAGATTGCTTCATCGATCTTAATATTTGATACAACTAGGATGTCTGCATCTTTTGCACGTTCAGTTAATACTTGTGGATCTTCATTACGATCTGCATAGTAAACTAACTCATAATCAGATGAAAACTCATTTAGTCCTGATCTAATCATTTCCTCACTAACACCAAGTGGTTCTATTACAACAATTTTCTTCATAAAATCTCCTCACATTCATTATTTATCTGTCTACATTGTAGCATAGAAAAAGACGATACTTATAGCTTTATCGTCTTATTAACTACTCTATTTCTTAAATCTTTAACTTTCTCGATTATTATATCCAAAGTCTTTATAAACTCACCGTCTGCTTTACCTGATGGATCATCTAAGCCCCAGTCTTCTCGGTGCTTGCATGCTAAATACGGACAATCGACATTACAGCCCATTGTGACTACTATATCTAGCTCAGGTATTGCTTCTAATGTCTTAGAAGATTGACTCTGATTCATATCAACACCAAAGCGATCCTTAACAATTCTAACTGCTGTTTGATTGATTTGGGGAGCAACTTCAGTACCTGCTGAGTATACCTCAAAAACATCTGAAGCTAGCTCTTTTGCTACTGCCTCAGCCATTTGTGATCGACAAGAATTATGAACACAAATAAAACCTACTTTAACTTTCATATTTATCACCTTTTTCATATCCATTTTAACATTAATAAAGAAGAATATTAATAATTTAATCTATTTTGATATATCCAATATTGATATTGTGCTAAACTTAAAATATACGAAAGAAGGAAAACAAAATGGATCAAGTTGTAATTAGTAAAATCGAATCTAGTGATGAGAAAATGAACATCGTTAGAGAAGTACTCTTAGACTTACCTGAATATTTTGGACTAGAAGAATCTACCCAAGAATATATTAGCAAATCTTCTGGATACGCACTTTGGGCAGCATACGATGGTGATAAGCTGATCGGATTTATCTCACTAAAAGAAACAAGCCCTTATACAGCTGAAATATACTGTATGGGAATGAAACGCGACTATCACCGTTATGGGATTGGAACTAAACTCTACCGCGCTTTCAATGAATACTCAAGAACAAGATATGAGTATGAGCAAGTAAAAACTGTGGCATATGGAACTTATGATATTTATGACAACACTGTCAACTTCTATAAGTCACTAGGCTTTAGACAGTTAGAAGTATTCCATGATTTATGGGAAGATAATAACCCATGTCTAATTATGGTTAAATCAACACAAATTTAAGATAAAAAATATAAGGAAAATGCTCACACCGATTATGGTGTGAGCATTTTCTTTATCTAGATTTACTTATTTAAACCTGAACTAATAACATCAATATTATATTCTAAGAGTTTGATGTAGGTATCTACCGCAGAACCTGGTAAACCTAACTCATCTGAGTATACCGGACGTTCATAGATCGGTATGCTAGTTTCCCGGGAAATAGTTTCCATCGGTCTTGTGTCGACATTTGATTCTACAAACAGAACTGGTGCCGGATTAACTTTAAGTTTTTCAATTAGTGCTTTTAATTGCTCCGTTGTACCGAGCTCCTCAGTATCAATCTCCCAGATATAAGCTTCTTCTAAGCCATAGTCTGCATTCATATACTGGAAAGCACGCTCACTAGTTACAAGTAATCGATTGCTTGGATCTAAAGCATTAATAGTTTCTTCATACATTTGATCAATTGCTTCTAGTTGACTTAAGTATGCTGCTGCCTGTTCTTCATAATAAGTTTTATTGACTGGATCTACTTGAACTAAGTATTTTACAACATTCTCGCTCATTTTGATTCCAACCTTAGGACTAAGAAAGGCATGTGGGTTAATTACATCTTCTTCATTATCAGAAGTTAGATAACGAGGTATAATCCCATCTTCAAGCGCAAAGATATTATCTTGATCTAATTCAAGTGCTACGATTGTTTTAAAGAGCCAACCGTATTGTCCACCCTCAAGATTTAAACCATTATATAGGATTACATCAGCATAAATCATTGCTTGGATATCCTTTGGTTTAACTTCATATTCATGGGGATCGGTACCTGTAGGAACTAGATTCGCAACTTCAACCTTATCGCCACCAATTTCTTTTACCATATTGGATATGATTGTAAATGACGTAACGACTTGCAGTTTATCTGATTCAACTTTAGGACTACATGCGACCATGATGAATGAAATCATTAATAATAGAATAAGATTCTTTCTTCTAATCATTGATAACAACTACTTTCTTAGTTTTTCTTGCTGAATAGAGAAATGCCAGTAAGAAAAAGAAAGTTGATACTAAGACAATGGTTGGACCTGTTGATAAGTTATATGAAACTGATATCCAAAGACCAATAATTGCGGAGATTGCCCCAATACTTGCGGACGTAAAGATCATTTTTGATAATTTTTTAGTTAGTAAGTATGCTGTCGCAGCCGGTGTAATTAACATTGCTACAACCAGGATCGCTCCAACTGTTTTTAATGATACAACTGTAACTAAAGTTAAGAGTAACATTAATAAGTAATGATAAAACTTAGTATTCATTCCATATGCTTTGGCCATTGTTTCATCAAAACTTGTTATTAAAAGTTCTTTATAAAATAGATAGACTACTAGTAAGACTAAGAGTCCAACGATTATTGTTAAATACATTTCACTCTTTGGAACGGTTAGAACATTTCCAAATAAGATTTGCGATAGGTCAACTGCCGTTTGTGCCTTCATTAAGAGAATGACTCCTAAGGCAAAGAAGGCTGAGAAGACGATCCCAATGGCTGTATCATTTTTTAACTTGGTTTTCTGATTAACAAAAGAAATCCCCATTGAAGCTGAAATACCTGTAATAATTGCTCCAATGAAATAGTTAATACCTAACATATAAGATATTGCGACACCAGGTAGAATTGCATGTGAAATCGCATCTCCCATTAATGACATACCACGTAAAATAATGAATGAGCCAATCACACCACAAAGAATCCCAACAACAATTGCTGTTAGTAATGCTCTTTGTAGAAACTCATAGTTTAATACATCAATTATAAAATCCATTATTTCACCTCATTTAATCTAGGTATTGCGATATCAGAACCATAAGCATGGCTCATCTTTTCATAAGTAAAGACTTCTTCAACCGTACCAATATCTAGTACTTCTCTGTTCATTAATATTAACTCATCAAAGTAATCTTCAACTTTACCCAAGTCATGATTTACAACAAAGACAATCTTGCCATCATTTCTTAAATCTTTTAAGACTTGAACAATAGCTGCTTCTGACTTTGCATCAACTCCAACAAAAGGCTCATCTAAGAAGTAAATATCCGCTTCTTGAACTAAGGCTCTCGCTAAGAAAACTCTTTGCTGTTGTCCGCCAGACAATTCTCCAATTTGTTGATTACGATATTCCCACATCGATACACGTTTTAGTGCATTCTCAACTAAAACATTTTCTTTTTTACCAGGACGTTTAAATACACCAACTTTTGGATAAGTCCCCATTATTACTGTATCAAAAACATTAATTGGGAAATCCCAATCAATATTATTTCTTTGTGCCACGTAAGCTACTTTAGCTTTTGCTTTTTCTATATCAATACCATCAATTAAGATAGTGCCTGAATCTTTTTCAATTAAGTTTAATAATGCTTTTATCATTGTTGATTTACCAGCTCCATTAGGACCAATGATCCCAATTAAGCTTTGATTTTTAAATGTAAAGTTAACATTCGAAACTACTTCATCTTGACTGTATGATACTGATAGATTTTTAACTTCAATCATACTATTTCCTCCATAACTAAGCTTTGTTAGGTATACCTAACTTATCTATACTATATGCCTATATGCCCTTGTTGTCAACAAAAAAGATACAAGAAGGCTCAAATCAGCCTATATTGACTTAAATTACAATAGGTGAATGCTATAATATTAATAAGAAGAAAATAACTAAGGATACAGAAAGGAACTTTTTTATGCCAGAAGTTGTTTTAAGCGTACAAAATTTGAATAAATTCTACAAGAAATTTCATGCCGTTAAGGATGTTACTTTTGATGTCCACAAGGGGGAAGTTGTTGGCTTTATCGGACCAAATGGGTCTGGTAAATCAACTACAATGAAATGTATCGCCAGTTTACTAATTCCAAGTTCGGGAACTATTACTGTCTTAGATAAAGATATTGTTAAGGACCGTGAGGAAGCACTATCTCATCAAGCATCATTAATTGAAGCACCAGGACTCTATCTTGATATCAAGGGAATTGATAATCTTAAGCTATTTGGACAATTACGTAATGTTAGTAAAGAGCGAATCCAAGAAGTTGTTGAGATTATTGATATTGGAAACTTTATAAATCGTAAAGTATCCGAATACTCACTAGGAATGAAACAGAGGTTAGCGATTGGGATCGTTCTTTTATCAGAGCCAAAGTTTATTATTCTCGATGAGCCTACTAATGGACTTGATCCAACTGGAGTTAAGGAACTTCGTGAATTAATTCAAAGCCTATCAAAAGATGGCGTATCAGTTCTTTTCTCATCACATCAATTAGGTGAGATTGAAAAAATAGCCGACCGCATTATCTGTATTAATCATGGGGAACTAGTTCCATTTGAATCAAATGTCTCAGATCATAAAAACTATAAGTTAGACTTAACTGGTGATATGAGCCAGCTAAATGATTTACTTAAGGATATTGATAATATTGTTTCAATTGAAATTGAAGATAACTCATTAAAGATAATGACAAGCGAGAATGATACTTTAAATCAAATCATAACTATCTTAGTTGCTAATAACTACACTATCAACGATATTTCCAATGAACTAATTTCAATCGAGGATCTATATCTAGAAATATTTGGTAATTAGTATGAAGACACTTATCAAACATAACTTACTCTATTATTATAAGAATAAAACAAAACTAATATTATCAGTTCTATTTATTTTTTCATTCTTTGGTATGGTCTTTATTTACGATAACTTTGAACTGAGAGAAATAAAAAATAAAGCTACGCAACTTCGCTTAGATTCATATCAATTTAGAAATCTTGCGAATCAAATACACTATGACAACAATTACTTTGAGAAAAATTTCGTATTCGATTTCGATGCTTTAAGTGATGAAGAAAAAGCTGATTATGAACTAATGGAACAACTAAGCAAGACTTACATGCTTCTTGATAACTTAGCTTCTCAACAAAATGGTGGACGCTTAAACGCTGAACTTACGCCATTTCGGCTTGAAACAACCAAGTCATTACTAAAATTACAAAAAATGATGGAAGCTGAAGAATTTGATGAGTTACTATCCCAGACATCAATCAATCCAGACACCATCGCAATTGAAAATGTTCGTTTAGAAAAGTTAATGGCAACTTTAACGGCTGATGATTTCAATGAGTATACCATCACTGCCAATAACTTAGTTTCGAATGTGTTCCAAGGTTATTTCCTATTAATGGTATTAACTTTTATTCTCTTATTGTTCTATGATCTTTTTTCAAAAGATTACGATCATCGTACCTATCAAATACTATTTTCTGAACCAATTGAAAGAAAGACGATCTTTCAATCTAAAGTAGTTTTTGCGCTAATCTATAGCTTAGCTTTAATCTTAATTGGATGCTTAATGACTTTTATCTACTTATTAACAGTCAGAAGAATGGGATATAATATCATACCTGATCGTATCGGATATATTTTCCATCCGGTCTTAGTAAATATTAATCCACTGACAGTCTTTGGCATGAGTCCAAAACTAGTTATCCTACCAATGATTATTAATAATCTGCTTGCTCTATTAACTGGATCATCAATTATTGTATTTTGGATTTTATTAATCTTAACTGTTTCATTCAAGCTAAGATCTTCTTCCAATACACTAACTGCTTCAGTATTCTTAATTATCGCAACATTTTTTATTAGTCTAATTCCAGTCTCAATTATATTTGAGTATGTTTTCCCAATCTCAAACTTTAGATTCTATGATAGCCTAAGAGGATTATCTAATATTAACTTTATCTATATTTGGCTACTATCTGCACTATGGAGCTACTTAACATATCGATTCTATATTAAAGATGTCGAAACAATTGATATATTAGGTGGTGACTATAATGATTAAGTGGATTCTTCAAGACACTAAAAGAAATTTATTAAAAAAGAAAACAATAATCCTACTCTTAGTTATGTTCGCATCGATTGCTAGCAGTTTTTATACTTTCTTAACTCCGGAGGTCTATTATGATCATTTTGGAAATGAAATTGTACTTGGTGATCCTGATATAGAACCGACAGAAGATGACATGCTTATTATGGCAATGATGTCTTCTTATTCACTGATAAATAATAAAGTGCCTGAGTGTTCACTCATTACTGCCGAATCTAGCTCAGCCATTTGTGATCAATATAATACTTTCAAGAGTAATCCTGAAGCTAAGATTGAGCATAATGATGACTCTTTAGTATTTGATAGAGAAGAAGTTTGGGCATACTTTTTTATTAATTACGCTGTCTACTTTAATTCTTTCGATACATCTCTAATGGAGCGTAATCCTGAATCAGCAGATTTCTTCAAAGATAAAATAATGAACTATGATAAGATTATGGAAATTACTAAGAAGACACTTGAAAATCTACCTGATGATTATGAATTGGTTGTTTTTGATTTTGGAGTTCAATCAACTGAAGAACTTAACTCAGCCGCTATTGATTTCTTGGAGTATTACTACCTTTATGAAAATTCATTACCAATGGATGCAGCAATGAGCTTAACCGGATCATTCTTTATTTCCAATTACTTAAATACATTTACACCTTTACTAGTTATAATCGGAATTATATTAATCTTTGATTCCTTCTATGCAGACTATGAAAGTGGTGTAATTAAAACAATTATGTCATCACCAACACGAAGATTCAGATACTTAGTATTAAAATCAATAAGTGCCATTCTTTCAATGTTGACTGTGATACTAATTCCAATTCTTATAGTAGTTATCGTCTTATATATTATTAATGGCTTTGAAACAATCAACTACCCTGTTTATATTAGTAGAAACACCTTGTCCTCTTTAGAGCCAGTCAAGAAATACTCACTGGTAATAAATGCAGAAATGCCCGGAACAGCATATTCTACATTCAAAGATATTTGTACATATGGACCAGTCACACGATATGTTAGTGATGTTGCTTCTAATCCATTTGGTGGTGGAGTAGCCTGTGCAATTGACGCAAATACATTCGCTGCAGTCCCATTGTCTCAATACCTTGGACTAGTAGCAATTTACATCGTTCTAATTGTAGTATTCCTCGCTTCATTAAACTCACTATTAAGTATTTTCTTCAATAAGTCGATACTAAATCTTACTGTGTTAATTTTAATCGTAGCTGGCGGATTAACAATCGCTAATATTTTTATTGGTAAGAGTTTCTTAAATTACTTACCAACATCATTCTTATCCCCAACTCAACTAATCATGGGGACAGTACCATTTACTTATTATCATGGTGTT
This sequence comes from Erysipelothrix sp., assembly GCA_012735275.1. GTDB lineage: Bacteria > Bacillota_I > Bacilli_A > Erysipelotrichales > Erysipelotrichaceae > JAAZDN01. The sequence goes on along the minus strand of JAAYHR010000004.1, from coordinate 3,610 downwards.
GTTATTCTAAGTTCTTATACAGTCTTAATTAATCTAGTAAACTTTGTACTCATTAAAAGAAAGGACTTTAGCTATTAGAAAGAAGGTTAACTATGCTTAAATGGATCTTACAAGATATAAAAAGATCATTGCTTTCTAGAAAGACATACATTCTTATGTTAGTAGTTTTAATGAGCATTGGTGGTCAGTTTTACATGCATAATGAGTCTAACCGAGTGTTTGATGAAGACGGTGTTGAGATAGTATATGATTCTGATCCAGAGGCTGATACGGAACGTAACTCGATATTTAGCATATTATCAGAAGAAATCAACTATGTTCACGGCCTTGCAGGAAGTTTAAGTCCGGCAAAATGTCTTGCAGAAATTGAAGACTATTTTGGTCGTAATGAATTTGATCCTGATGCATGTCATTCTCTTTATATCTTTGATCAAGTCTATGCCAAGTATTATAGATCCGATAATCAGGAGATCAGCAATGATGAAGCTTTGGATCTTTACTTCTATCTATTTGATAAGAGAACTGAGTCCTTCTTTGATGAGTATGATAATTCTGATGTGGATTTTCAAAAAGTTCTTGCCGAGAAAACTCTTAACTTTGATGAACTAAGGGCTATTAAAAATAATATCAAGGAAACTATTAAGTTTGACCTACCAGAATTTGATGGCATAAAACCAAGGATGGGTGTTAAAGAAATTAATGAAATATCAATCAAAATAGTTTCACTAAACTATATTATATCTAATAACTTACCTATTAATTTAGAAAGTAATTTAACGGCTACTTTCTTTATCGCAAAGTATATTAATAATTTCTTTCTCTTACTTCTACTTTTAGGGATACTTGCAATCTATGATACATTTTATCGAGATTACAAATCCGGAGTCATTAAGAATATTCTTACTAGTCCAACTAAACGGTCACGCTACTTATTTATGAAGACTATTTCTGCTTTTGTTACGATCTTCATTATTATGGCCCTACCGGTTTTATTAACTGCATTAGGTCTTTATTTATACTTAGGCTATGATGCCCTTAATTATCCTGTTTACATATCGAAGCGAACCTTAAGTTCATTTACTCCAGTTAGACAGTACTCACCTGTAATAAGTGATTTCTTCCCTGACACTGTATTTTCTAAGTTTGAGACAATTTGCGAAGTTGGACCGGTCACTTCATCAGTAATTGAAATTAAAAATCCAATATTTGACACAGTGCCATTTTGTCGGCTTGACGCCTTAACAGTCACTTCAATCAGCCTGAAGTATTTCATATTATTACTAATGGGCTATTATTTCTTATTAATGACATTTATCGCTAGCCTTAATTCATTGATGAGTATGCTGGTGAAGAAAGAGTTATATAACCTGATTATTTTTATTGTAATACTGTCAGTTAGTGGACTAATTGCTAAGTTCTTTATTGGATCAAGTGTTCTAAAATTATTACCATTCACATTTATTAATCCGACGCGACTTCTAATGGGAACTCTACCCTACACTTTCTTAAATGGGGTTGTCATCTTGTCAGTTTGGACGATTGGATTAATCATTACAAACTTAATCATAATAAAGAGAATTGATTTTACATATTAAAAAGGAGCTTTTGCTCCTTTTGTTTTTATTTGAATTTAATATTGTGTGCTAGTGCTACTGCTTGGTTAGTCAGTAGTCCAGCTTTTGTGTTAATCCCTTTATTTAAGCCTGGATTCTCACACGCTTTTTCTAAACCTAAGTTTGCGACTTCTAAACCATATGCGATTGTAGCATCACCTAGTGCTTTTGAAGAAGTACGAGGTACGGATCCAGCCATATTTGCGACACAGTAATGAATAATTCCATCGACTTCGTAGATTGGATCAAGATGAGTAGTGGCTCTTGATGTTTCGGTTGATCCACCTTGATCGATTGCAACATCAATTATAACTGAGCCTTGTTCCATATGTTGTAAGTATTCACGTTTGATTAACTGATCAGTTTTAGCGCCTGGTTCTAGTACTCCTGAAATAACTAAATCTGCTTTTTTAAGTGCATAAATTATATTTTCTTCCGTTGAAACTAAGACTTCTGCTTGTGGATAAGCATTAACAACTCGACTGACATCATCACCAGTTCTTACTAGGGCTGTAATTGATGCACCTAAGTTTGATGCTTCTTCTAGGGCTGCACATCCAACTGAACCAACACCTAATATTACTACATGGCCTGGTTTGACTGTTGATGTACCTGATAGTAGAATTCCTTTTCCACCATAGTGTGTTTCTAGGTATTTATTACCTTCAAGGACTGCTAGTTTTCCGGCAATTTCACTCATTGGTCTTAGTAGTACTAAGTCGCCATCTACATCTTCAATTGTTTCGTAAGCTAGTGCACTTACTTTCTTTTCTAATAGCGCTAATGTTAAGTCTTTGTCGGCCGCTAAGTGGAAGTAGGTAAAGATTATTTGACCTTCACGCATATATTCATATTCTTCTCTCATTGGCTCTTTTACTTTAATTATCATTTCTGCTTGTTGCCAAACATCTTTTGCCTCGTCTAATACGATTGCCCCTACTTGGATATAGTCATTATCACTATAACCACTTGCTAAACCCAAACCACTTTCAACGATTACCTTATGACCATGTTCAATGTACATTTTCGCATGTTCTGGAATTAATCCTACTCGTTTTTCAGATAGCTTTAATTCAATTAAACTTCCTATTATCATATAAAGCCTCCAATTTCTAATTTATATTATACTCTAATTTTATCGATTTTAAAATTTTGTTTAAAAAAAAAACTATCCTGGGATAGTTTTTTATGTATTTAGGTAATGATCAATTATTAGACCATCATGATAACTAATTGGATCATAGCCTTTTCTAAATAATTTTTTAATATACATACGGTTATAGAAATATCCAAAGATTGTGTTTGCTACTATTGCAAGTGTTCCAAATGAGAACATAATCCCTGATACATCTAGTATGAATAATATAAAGGCTACAAAGAAATCACCACGAAATAATGGTGTTAGAAAACCCCAAAATAAGGCTGTGAATGAAAAACCACATTTTACTTCTTTTACTCGTCCTGTATATGGATGTCTCATTAATGCTTTCATATTATCATCTCCTTCTTAATTTTATCATTTAAAATAAAAAGGTTCATTTAAGAACCTTTCATTTTTAGCGTCTTTTACGTTCGTGTGATTTTAGTGCTTTCTTACGTAATCTAATCTTATCTGGTGTAACTTCAATTAATTCGTCGTCTCCGATAAATTCGACTGCCATTTCCAGTGTAACTTCTCTTACTGGTGTTAAGCGCATCGCTTCATCGTTTCCTGATGATCTAACTGCCGTTGCTTTTTTGTTTTTAGTTGGGTTAACTTCCATGTCCATATCTCTAACTGTTTCACCAACGATCATTCCTTCGTAAACCTCATCTTGTGGTTCAATAAAGAATGTTCCGTGATCTTGTAGGTTAAAGATTGAGTATGTCATTGCTGCTCCACCTGTGTTTGAAATCATAACACCATGTTTACGGCTTGTGATTTCTCCACGGTAAGCTTCATAACCATTGAACTTACGGATAAGTGTACCTTGACCATGTGTATCAGTAATAAATTC
>JAAYHR010000054.1 GCA_012735275.1 Erysipelothrix sp. | reverse complement strand
TTAATACTCACCCATTCTTAGTAACATTTGTTATGGGTATCGTTCTATCATTAGAACAACAAAAAGCTGATATCCCTACAATCCGTGCGGTACGTGTTGCTGCAATGGGACCATTAGGTGGTATTGGAGACGCTCTATTCTGGTTTACATTAGTTCCAATTACAGCTGGTATTACAGCTAACATGGCAATTGATGGATCAGTATTAGGTCCTATCCTATTCTTAGTTATCTTTAATGCGGCACAGTTTGCAGTAAGATTCTTCTTAATGCACTGGTCATATGAACTAGGAACAAACGCTATTGGTGTCTTAACTAAAAATGCTAAAGAATTTACACGTTCAGCTAGTATTCTTGGGGTATTCATTGTTGGTGCTTTAGTATCAAACTACGGTGCTACATCAGTTCGTATCTCATTATCAAATGGTGTCGGTGTTAACTCAGTATTAAACATCCAAAGTATCTTAAATGGTGTTTTACCACAATTAGTACCATTACTATTAACATTACTAGTATTCTATTTCTTAAAGAAACACAAATGGTCACCAACTAAAGCAATCGCATTGCTATTAGTAATTGGTATCGCTGGAACTGCTTTAGGAATCTGGTCAGGTAGCGCAGGAGCTGTTAACCCTGAAACAGGTAAAGGAATTCGTGGCGGATATAATCCACTTGTAGAATGGTATGAATACCGTGACACAAGCGATTACGATGGAGACGGTAATTTAATTGAAGGTCTAACAACTGACGACGGAACTCCAATAACAGAGTAATTTAGTTTACGACTCCTTCCAAGTAGTCGAATTATAAAAAACCAGATCATGCGATCTGGTTTTTTTGTTGTATAGACAAATCTATAAGTTAAGATAAATCATGTAAGAGAATATCAATATTAAAAGCAAGTAAACTCAGATAATATATTTTCAAAATTTAAATTACGTTACAATAAACTTGAAGCTAATTATACTGTAGATAATCCGGTTATTCAACTTGAATAAACAAGCACGAAATATTATTGCTAGATTATTTTATCCAAAAAGTTATAAAATAATTTTATCGATAGTTGAAGGACAGAGAAACAAATAAAAACAATCCAGATCATATTAATTTATCAGGATTATTTTTGTTATGTTTGGCTTTATTTTGGAATGTAATTAAAATGTTTCTTCTGTTATTTTCCAATCTTTGTATTTTTCCTTTATTGTGGAGTAGATTGAGAACCCAAAGTCAATGTAGTCTTGTTCACTAAGATCTTTTGCACCAAGATCATCATCATCTTTTCCAGTCCACTCAGCTACATTAAAATTAGAAATAGTCTCGTCATCTAAATGCAAAACATAGTCAACGTGATCTCCATCTAAGACGCCAGTACTAGTGCCTACTCCAATTGTATAATTAAGATTTAATTCATTTAACTCGGAATTATATACTGCAGTTCCTTCAATTGATGCATCTTTTAATAATGAACTATCATAAGTAACAAAATAAAAACTTGGTTTTATATAATTATCTAAGAAGATAGTGTTATCGCCAGTTCTGTTAAAAAGTATTTCAATAGAAATATATTCTATAACCTTTGTAGTTTCAATACTATCATCAAAAATTATCTGCTTATCGGGATTTCTATAAGTTGTCTCTTCACTAACTTCATCTTCTGGATCATGATTAGGTTTTACACCCTGATTTGGTTTTATTGAGCATCCTATAAGCAGAAAAACCACTAATATAATATATAGTTTATTCATGTGACCACCATTTCTAATAATACCTTTTATGATTCTTTTCAGATTCATTATAAGATATTGTAAAATTTAGTCAAATTGTTTATCAAAAGATTTTGTTTCTTTTAAAATCTTTACTTTTTTTATATATAAAAATCTAATTAAGACTTTTATTAACTTAAAAATAAAAAAAGCCGAGGTTTTATCTCGGCCTAAATTATCAACAATTTATTATTAGTTATCTAAGTCTTGTGAGTGTGTTGCGAATTTATAATCTTCAAAATAAAGTTTTACATAGTCTTTTATTAATGATAAAGGATCATTATTGACTAAACCATTTTTAACTCTTCTGTATTGGTAAGGCATATATTGTGAAATCAATGTCATTGGAATTGATGTATTAGTTAAATTTTTAATCATTTTATCAATACTTGCTTGAACACTGTCTACAGGTAGATAGTATCTAGCACGGTCTGAATATGAGAATTTACGTTTGATAAATAATTCATGGTCATTTCCATGATAGTGGTTTTCCCAATTCTTTGGTTTGTCTAACATTGCTGCTTCTAAAACATTAATAAAGTCTGATGAGTCTTCGACTAAAAAGTCTTCAATATGGGACATTGCAAATAAAGCTTCTCTTAGTGCGAATGTTAGTCCTGGTCCAACTTTTAAAATCGCGATCCCATCTTCAACCATTTGTCTTAAGTGTTCAGGTGTTTGATAGTCAGTTGAGTGACCTTCAAATACTAGTGTTTCAAATTCATCTTTAAGTGTTGAAGTTAAAACTTTTGCGTTTTCTCTATTATAGTGGAATAAGTCTTCATCTCCAAATTCAACACCTGGTTGGACAACAATACCAATTACATTGTCAAATACTTTTGTAACATCATATTCTTCAAAAGTTTTCTTGAAAACTTCATATGTTGTTTTAAAGTCTTCAGGACTTGTAACTGCTAATGTATCTTCTTTTTCTTGTGCGCCACCTGGAATTGGTACTTCTGATCCAATAATAAAGGCTGGAAACATTGCTTTAGGATTTACCTTAAGTAGATCTTCATATCCCTTTAGAACTGATTGTGCAAGGATTGCAGAGCGTCTAGCGATTGTTTCATCTGATAGTGCTTCAGTTGTCGAATCATCGGCTAAGCGCATTGATGTGTCTAAGTGGATTTTTGTAAATCCAGCAAGTGTATAGTCATAAACTAATTGGGTAGCATTTTCCATTGCTTCTTTTTCATTCAAGTGTGTCCATGTTAGTGGTCCTAAGTGGTCTCCACCTAAAATAACTCGACCTCTGTCTAAACCAACCTTATCTGCTAGTTCTAGAACAAAGTCTCTAAAGTCGGCTGGCTTCATTCCTGTATAGCCACCAAATTGGTCAACTTGATTAGCGGTAGATTCAACTAAGGCAACTGAGTTATTATCTTTTGCAAACTCTAGGGCTGCTTCAATTACCATTTCATTGGCGGTACAAGAACTGTAAATACCAACAGCTGTTTTATTACTTAAATTTAATAATGGGTTTCTATTCATATATTTATCACTCCTAGCTATATGTTAGCATTTTAGCCGAAGTTTGATAAGGTAAACACACCAATAATACGAGATAATCACAGTTAAATCGAGTATTAACTTAGATAAAGATAATTGAAATAAAAGTAAGCCTTTACATTAATGATATCTCAATTTAGGACATTCATATTACTATAATAGAGAAATAATTGTTATTTTGTTACAATAAGCCTATAAGAACATTAATATAATGCTTGAGCATAGAGAAAGGAAAGATATTATGAAAGATTATATTACAACGATTTTTCCACCGGCAATTTTAGATAAAGATTCAAAAATTAGGATTTCTATTTAGCTGCCGACTCACAGGACTGCCCCAGATAATAGACAGGACGTTATTCGCTTTAAAAACTTAGTTTCCAAACTAGAGAACATGGGAGATTATAAAGCGCAAGTCAAAAAATTAAGAGAAATTGAGAACAATCAAACTTTTTGGAACTACAACTTAGATTCTCTAGCGATCTTAATGGATGAAGATGATCTTGTGATTTATCGTTTACCAAGAGATGTAAAAGAACACTTGGCAGTCGGTGAAAGATTTTATTTGAAACCTTTAATTCGAAACTATCAATCAGATCACAGGTATTATGCCCTAGGACTTTCAAGAG
>JAAYHR010000053.1 GCA_012735275.1 Erysipelothrix sp. | reverse complement strand
GATATGACTGCTTATAGCTTTGGATACTTAATTTACTTCTTCTTTAAATCAATCGCAATGACATCATACTTAATTGATGTTAACCCATTTGATCAACCAGGCGTTGAAGTATATAAACGTAATATGTTTAAACTATTAGGCAAAAACTAACAAGTTCATTGGCTCAGATCCTAAGTACTGTTAGTATATGTTAGTAAAATAAATATGCTCATATAAATTCTATAATATGGTTAGAATGTTTCTATTAAGTTACCTTAAATAACTTAGCTATGAGTGAAAGTGTAACTAGGGAACCATACATTTATGTAAAAGACCAAGCGTTACAAAATATACTTTTGTATATTACACCGAAGGGATAAAAGCCCAGTCGGGTAGGTTTCACTTCCTGCCCAACTGGGTTTTATTTATTTTATATAGTTAAGTGGATGCACTTAAGATATAGAGAGGACTTTTTTATGAAAAAGTTAATTGGTGTACTATTAGCAAGTCTAATGTTAGTAACTTGTGGATCAACTACAGATAAAGTAGCTGATAAAGAATATATTGGAGTTATTGCTGCAATGGATGAAGAACTAGAGGCAATCTTAGATCTAGTTGAAGATATGAAAGAAGTTAAAGAAGGATACTTCACTTATTATGTTGGGATAATTGGTGATAAAGATGTCGTCTTAACTAAGTCAGGTGTTGGTAAATCATTATCAGCAATGACAACGACTGCCTTAATTTCAAACTTTAAAGTTTCAAGTATTATTAATATCGGTAGTGCGGGAGCTCTCCAAGCAGACATTGAAATTGGAGATGTTGTTGTAGGTGAGCGTGTTGCGGTTAGTGACTTTGATTTAACTGGCTTTGGCTATGTTCAATCATTTGAAGAAGAAAGATTTACTTTCAAAGGTGATAGTAAACTAATTGATACAATGAAATCATTAAACTTAGATAACATTCACTTTGGCGATATGGTATCAAGTGATACATTTATTTCTAGTGAAAAACATGTTGATAATATCTTAGGTAACTTCCCAACAACACTATGTGCTGATATGGAAGCTGGATCAATTGCAATGGTCTTAAATGAATTCGATATTCCATTAATTGTCGTTAGAGCAATTAGTGATAATGTTGTTGAAACTAAAGATAATGCAGTTGAGTTTGATGAGTTCTTAAAGTTAGCAAGTAAAAATAGTGCTGCGATGACAGTTAAGTTAATCGAAGCTTTATAATCAAAAAAGGTATCCGTTGGGATACCTTTACTATTTATTTCTTTAAGTGATCTTTAATAACATCATTATAGTAGATGTGTTTACCATCTTTCTCAAGGTGATTAAAGCCATAATCATCAGCTTCAATTTTATCTTTAATAAATACTAAACCTAAATCAGGGATATCTAGTTTTTTCATTAGTGCTTCGGCATCTTTTAGTTCTACCATTGAGAAGACTGTTGATAATACATCAGCCATACCGGAATCTTTAACGGTAATTGTTACTGATCTTGAGTATACAGCTGGTTGTAATGTTTTAGGGTTAACTAAGTGGTTTTGGTGTCTACCTTGATCATCGATAAAGTAGCGTTCATAATCACCAGAAGTAACTACTGACATATCTTGATCAAAGACGACTGACAAGAGTGAATCTTCTTGAATACCATCCGGATTAGTAATCCCAACACTCCAGTTGTCACCTAACTTAGAGCCGATTAAGCGAACATTTCCGCCACCATTGACAATACCATGTTCAATTCCATCTGCTTCTAATTTCTGAGCTACCTTTTCAACAGCCCATCCTTTCGCAATTGCGCCAATATCAATTGAAGTTTCCTTATTAGTTATATAAACCGTTGATGCTTCTTTATCAATCTCAACAAATTCCCATCCAATTGATTTATTAGCTTCTTCTAACTCTTCCAGCGATGGCGATGGTCCAAATTTGCCTTCACGATTTAACTCGATCCCGCGTTCTCGGTATTCATGCCATATTTCTAGGACAGAACCAAGTGTTGGATCAAACAATAAATCAGTTTTTACTGCCCAACTTTGTGCTTCTTCAAGTAGTTCAATAACGACAGGATCAACCTTAACTGGTTTGATACCGGCATTATCATTTACTGTTTTCAGATTGTTGACACCTTCATAATCTTTGAAAGTATCAAAATGATCATTATAAAATCTAACTTGTTCTTTCATATTTTCGAAATGTTCAAGGAACTCTTCTTCACTCTCTGTATATAACATTAAAGTAAATGGAGTTGAGAAGCCAACATCAAATGTTGTTTCCCGATACATTGTTAACTTATTACTATTACAAGCTGTAAGTAGTAACATTAATACTATTAGTAAGCTTATTATTCGCTTCATTTTCATATTATCACCTTGTTTATTATATCACACATTGTCTTGTCCCAATAAATATAATATCGTGTTAAAATACATTAGTGAAGGGGAATGATTATGAATAAACAATATAAACAAGTTAAAGAATTTCACGAAAAATTTAACCATCCAGTTGCTGAAGAAGTAACTTTTATGGGTGAAGATCGAGCTAACAAACGCTATACCTGGATGCTAGAAGAGATTAATGAATTTATCGATGCTAAGGATGTCGTTGAACAAGCAGATGCAATGATTGATACAATCTACTTTGCATTAGGAACATTAGTCGAAATGGGTGTCGAGCCAGAAATACTATTTGATATAGTACAAGAAGCTAATATGAGTAAGTTGTGGCCAGATGGTAAACCGCATTACAATGATATGGGTAAAACTATTAAGCCAGAAGGTTGGCAAGATCCACATGAGAAACTAAAAGCTGCAATTAAAGACATGTAATTTCATGTAACCATATATAAACATACAAAGGGACTGTAACTGATATAAATGATTCAATCATCTATTCAGTACAGTCCCTTTTACTATTCTAACGAGGTATAGGGGGTTAACCTCGTCAGAAGATTATTCGTAACTATAGATGTTTTTTAGATCTTCTTGGCGCAATAACTGCTAGAAGGATAACTAGACCTAATAAGATAATTCCAATATACTCTATAGTTACATTTTCAATTCCAGTTACTGGCGTTACTTTTTCAACCGCTTTAACGACTGGTTTTGGAACGTCGACAACTTTAATCGGTTGCTTAGGTTCTTCGACAACAGGAGGTTCTACTACTGGTGGTTCTTTACGAGGATCAATTGGTTTGTAAGTATTTGTTACTGTTAAACCATCTTCACTGATTGTTTTAATATATCTTAATGGTACGCAGACTTCATCGACACGGTAAGTGTATAGTTCACCATTTCGATCTCTCTCATCAAGATCAGTCCAAGTATATGCTGCGGTACCATCAACTAAATCAACTGCATCTAAGAAAGCTTCATCATTTCTGAATAATTATAATTGAATAGTTGGATGTTTTGGAGATCCTCCAACCCATACTTTATGTCCCGTTACATCAATCTTAGGTGAGACGTAAGTATTAGTTATTGTTAATCCATCTTCATATCTAGTCATGGCATAATTGTCAATTTCTAACTCGTCAACTTGGTAAACGTATTCAACACCATTTGCATCCGTTAAATCTAGAGCAGTCCATGTATGAGTAGTTACACCATCAGTTAATGTTACTAGATCTCCAAATACTTCACCATTACGCATTAGTTGAAGCTGAATATCAGGATGTTCTTCAGGTCCATCTACCCATACTTTACTGACTGTGATATCAGTCTTAGGTGATAGGTAAGTGTTAGTAATTGTTAATCCATCTTCAGTTCTACTCATGACATAGTTTTCAATGTCTAATTCTTCAAGACAAGCGATGGCGAAGGCAATAGCTTGTCTTGAAGAATTAGATATTGTTGGAATTAAAACCAATGTTGATTTCCAACTAGAAGTATTACTATCAGATAAATTTGTGAATAATACGTATACAACAGCTT
>JAAYHR010000052.1 GCA_012735275.1 Erysipelothrix sp. | reverse complement strand
CGGTGGTTATCAGTTATCGGGCTCATTAATTGCCTTTTCTCGTGGTGGTCTCTTTGGAACGGGGCTTGGTCAATCGGTTCAAAAATATGGTTATTTACCAGAAGTTCGTACAGACTTTATTTTACCGTTAATTGCTGAGGAGTTAGGGTTCTTTGGTATTACTATCTTACTACTGGCATATGGGCTCTTAATGTATCGGATATTGCATTATGCAATGCGCGTTAAGTCGGAGAAGGATAAAATGATATTAATGGGAACTGTATTCTATCTATTTATTCACGTCTTATTAAATGTTGGTGGCGTCAGTGGATCAATTCCATTAACTGGTGTTCCTTTATTACTAATATCATCGGGTGGTTCATCAACCATGTCAATTATGTTAATGATTGGAATTTCGCAATCAATAATTGCCCGCCATAAAAGGACGGTGGCTTATGCGAATCGTTAGTGGAGAGTTTCGTTCGCGTAGTTTAAAGACTTTAGTTGGAAATGATACAAGACCGACTTCTGATAAGATTAGAGGAGCCATCTTTGATTCGATTGCTTTTGAGGCTGATATGAATTCAATTATTGATATGTTCTCGGGTTCTGGTGCAATTGCGATTGAAGCGATATCGCGTGGCTTTAAAATCGCTTATGCTAACGATAAGAATCGTGCCGCAATAAAAATTATTAATGATAATCTCAAGAGTCTTAAGATAAAGAATGAAGTATCTGTATTTAATTTAGATTATAAAAGATTTATTAAGGCAATGGAAAATAAGCAGGTTGATTTAATCTTTATTGATCCGCCTTATGCAGAGTTTGATGTTAGTGAGATATTGGAAATGATTTCTGAGTATAATTTATTAAGTGATCATGGTATTGTGATTATTGAGGAATCTAGTCAAGTAAGTCTTGCTGATAAAATTAATGATTTAATTCTTTTTAAAGAGAAGAAATATAAGAGTACTAGTTTATTCTATTATAGAAAGGAAGATTAGATGAAGACAGCAGTTTATGCCGGAACTTTTGATCCCCCAACTTATGGCCATTTAGATATTATTAAAAGAGCCAGTGCCGTTTTTGATGTATTGATTGTCGCAATCATGCGTAACTCGGAAAAGAACTCAGTATTTAACACTGAGGAAAAGGTCGCAATGTTAGAAACTATTTGTAAAGACTTTGATAATGTTAAGATCTTAGTTGGCGATGGTTTAACGGTTGATCTCGCTCGTGAGAATAATGCCGACTTCTTAGTTCGTGGAATTCGTGCGATTATGGATTATGAATATGAATTACAAATTGCTTCGGCAAACATGGTAATTGGAAAAGATATTGAGACGGTATTCTTCTTAGCAAGACCCGAACATTCTTACTTATCTTCTTCGATTGTTAGATCTATTGCTGAGCATAGTGGTGACATATCTAAGTTTATTCCTGAAAGTATAATCGATATTGTAAATAATAAATTTCAAAGTAGTAAATCAAAATAATGATTGCTACTTTTTTTATAAAAAATGTAATTTTTAGCACTCAATCCTTGACAGTGCTAAAAGGGTGCTGTATAATAATAGCAGTTAGCAGAGCAGAGTGCTAGAAGGAGTGGGTTAATGTGTTAACTGAACGTCAAAGTTTAATATTTAAACACATAGTTGATGAGTTTGTATCAACAGCTGAACCTGTTTCATCCAAGATGTTAATTGATAAATACAATATTAATTACTCGTCTGCTACAGTTAGAAACGAGATGGCTGAACTAGAGCGTTTAGGCTTAATTGAAAAGACGCATATATCTAGTGGACGAATTCCATCGATTAATGGATATAGTTACTATGTCGAGTTTCTAATGGAGAAAGTAGATTCAACACAATATGAAGTTGCCTTAAGATCGCTTGTTGAACATTCTTATATGAATGCTGAAGAAGCAATTAAAAGTGCTAGTGATGTAATTTCACAGATGACAAATCTAACTTCAATTGTACTTGGACCAAGTGCTAGTGAGCAAAGATTGATGCACATCAAATTATTCTCAATGGATGATAAGAGTGCTGTCGCAGTCTTTGTAACAGATAGTGGCCATACAGAAAACAAGGTATTTAGGTTTACTGATTCCTTGTCACTGGCTGATATTAGCGCTACAACAGAGATCTTAAATGATCGATTAACTGGAACACCAATAAAAGATGTCTTAGTTAAACTTGAGACATTGAAGCCGATCTTAGAAGAGGCTGTCGGAAGGCATGAAGTAATTTACAATGCATTCTTATCCGCATTCTCACAATTATCTAATGATGGGATGTATTTCTCAGGTGAAGCTAATATGTATAATCAACCAGACTTTGTAGATTTAGATAGAATTCGACAATTAATGTTGATGATCGGTAATCGTCAAGTTTGGAATGATATCTCAGAGGGACATGCAGATGTACTCCTTGAGACATCGGAAAAATCGCAATTAGCTTGGATTGATGATATTGCAGTTGTATCGACAAGTTTAAGAATTTCAGATTCGCAATCTGCGAAATTAATGTTAGTTGGTCCATCACGAATGGATTATGAAAGAGCGATATCACTTATTGAAGTTCTCAAGGATAGCCTTGAAACTTTGTATATCGAAGCAAGTAATGATGGAGGCAAAAATGAAGAATGAAAATGAAGACTTAGAAGTTGAAAGCATTATTGAAGAAGTTGAAGAGGTAGTTGAAGAAATAGATGAACTATCGAGCTTACAAAATCAAGTTGATGAATTACAATCAGCTTTAGAAAATGAACAAGCAAATTTCTTAAAAGCACATGCAGATTTAGAAAACACTAAAAGACGTATTACAAATGATTTTAATCAAAGAGATAAATATAAAAATCAATCTTTCATGTTAGCTTTACTGCCAGCAATTGATAACATGGAGAAAGTACTATCAGAAGATAGTGACAATACTAGCAGTTTGAAGGAAGCTATTGATATGATTTATAGGCAGTTAATGAATAGCTTAGAATCTGAGGGTGTAGTTGAAATTGCTGCACTTAATGAGAAGTTTGATCCAAACATTCACCACGCCGTAATGGTAGAAGTGGTTGAAGGTGTGGAAGCAGACATCGTATTAGAAGTTTTACAAAAAGGATATATGATTAAAGACCGCGTATTAAGACCAAGTATGGTTAAGGTCTCACAATAAGAAAAGGAGAAATGATTTATGAGTAAAATTATCGGAATTGACTTAGGAACTACAAACTCTGCAGTAGCAGTAATGGAAGGTAATGAACCACGTGTTATTACAAATCCTGAAGGACACCGTACAACACCATCAGTTGTAGCATTTAAAGATGGGGAAAGAATTGTTGGGGATGCAGCGAAAAGACAAGTAATTACAAACAAAAATACTGCATCATCAGTTAAAAGATTAATTGGTACTGACAAAAAAGTTGAACTTGAAGGAAAAGACTATTCACCTGAAGAAGTTTCAGCAATGATCTTACAGTACTTAAAATCATATGCAGAAGATTACTTAGGAGAAAAAGTAACGAAAGCAGTTATTACTGTTCCAGCTTACTTCAATGACTCACAAAGACAAGCAACTAAAGACGCTGGTGTTATTGCTGGACTTGAAGTTGAAAGAATTATTAACGAGCCTACTGCTGCAGCATTAGCATTCGGTTTAGATAAAACAGATATTGAGCAAAAAGTATTAGTATTTGACTTAGGTGGAGGAACATTCGACGTTTCAGTTCTAGACCTTGCAGACGGAACATTTGAAGTTCTATCAACAGCTGGTGATAACTCACTAGGTGGAGATGACTTTGACCACAAAATTGTTGAATGGTTATTAAATGAAGTTAAATCAGTTCATGGAGTTGACTTAAGTACTGACTACATGGCAATGCAAAGATTAAGTGAAGCAGCTGAACAAGCTAAAAAAGAATTATCAAGCGCGACACAAACCTCAATCTTACTTCCGTATATTTCAGTAAATGAAAATGGTCCAATTAACTTTGAAGCAACTTTAACAAGAGCAAACTTCGATAAAATGACTAAAGCATTAGTTGATCGTACAATTGGTCCTGTTAAACAAGCTCTTAAAGACTCAGGATTAACTAAAAACGATATCCATGAAGTTATACTAGTAGGTGGATCAACTCGTATTCCTGCAGTTAGAGATGCAGTTACAAACGAACTTGGAAAAGAACCTAACCATTCAGTAAACCCAGATGAGGTTGTTGCAATGGGTGCGGCAATTCAAGCCGGAGTTATTTCAGGTGATGTTAAAGACGTGCTATTACTAGACGTTACACCATTATCACTAGGTATTGAAACAATGGGTGGAGTAATGACACCATTAATTGAAAGAAATACAACAATCCCAACATCGAAATCACAAGTGTTCTCAACTGCTGAAGATAACCAGCCAGCTGTAGATATTCACGTATTACAAGGTGAACGTCCAATGGCAAGTGATAACAAAACACTTGGTAACTTCAAACTTGATGGAATTGCTCCAGCAAGACGTGGTATGCCACAAATTGAAGTAACATTCGATATTGACGTTAACGGTATTGTTCACGTATCAGCTACTGATAAAGCAACAGACAAAAAACAATCTATCACAATTTCTAACTCAAGCGGATTAAGCGAAGAAGAAATTGCACAAATGGTTAAAGATGCTGAAGATAATAAAGAAGCAGATGAAAAACGTAAAGCTCAAGTTGAATTAAAACACAAAGCTGAACAGTTCATTAACCAAATTGACGAAACATTAGAAAATGAAGATGCTAAAGTCTCAGACGAAGAAAAAGCAGAAGTTAAAAAACTAAGAGATGAGTTAAGTGAAGCTTTAGAAAACGAAAATTATGAAGAATTAGAAGAAAAATTAACTGCTTTAGAAACAGCGGCACAAGCAATGAGTGAAGCTATGTATCAACAAGCAGCAGAAGCTGCAGAAGCAGACGATATGTCAACTGAAATTGAAGATGACGAAATCGTTGATGCAGATTTTGAAGAAAAAGAATAATAAGCTAAATGACACAAACTCTCTTAGGAGGGTTTGTGTTGTATAATTTTATAAAGGAGACGTTATGGCAAGTAATAAAAGAGACTATTATGAGGTATTAGGGATAGCTAAAAATGCTAGTGCAGATGAAATTAAGAGAGCCTATCGAAAATTAGCTAAGAAATACCACCCAGATATGAATAAGGCAGCTGATGCCGAAGAGAAATTTAAAGAAGTTCAATCAGCTTATGAAGTATTAAGCGATAGTAAGAAGAGACAAACATATGACCAATTTGGCCATAGTGGAATGGAAGGTGCTGGTGGTTTCCAAAGTGCAGACTTTGGTGGCTTTGAAGACATCTTTGGTTCATTCTTTGGCGGCGGTGGAGGTTTTGGTGGCTTTAATCAAAGACGACCACAAACAGGCCCAATGCGTGGACAAGATCGTTTCATGCGTATGCAAGTTGACTTTATGGATGCAATATTTGGAAAGACAGAATCAATTAACTTAACTGTTGATGAACAATGTTCTAAATGTAATGGTTCTGGAGCAAACTCACCATCTGACGTTGTAACATGTCATACATGTAATGGACAAGGTCAAGTTTTAACACAACAAAACACTCCTTTTGGAATTATCCAAAATCAAACAGTTTGTCCAACTTGTCATGGTTCAGGTGAAGAAATCAAAGTTAAATGTACTAAGTGTCATGGTGAAGGATATGAAACTAAGCGCGTTAAAGTTGATGTTAAGATACCAGCAGGCATTAATACTGGCCAACAACTACGTGTTGAAGGTAAGGGAGAACGTGGTCAAAGAGGCGGTCCAAATGGCGATCTATACTTAGAGATTATTGTCTCAAATCACAAATACTTCGTCCGTGATGGTAAAAACATTATGTTAGAAATTCCGATCTCTGCAGTTAATGCAACACTTGGAGTTTCAATTGATGTTCCAACTGTCCACGGTGATGTTGAACTTAAAATACCAGCAGGAACACAAAGTGGTTCGAGATTAAGACTACGTTCCAAAGGTGTTAAAGATTTACGTGGCGGAACAATGGGAGACCAAATTGTTCAAGTTAAAGTACTTGTCGATGACAAAATGTCAAAAGACGAGAAAAAACTATATGAGGAATTACAAAAATTAGAGAGTAAAGGAAAAAATTCTATTTACGATCAATTCCGTAAATCTCTATAATTAATTCCGGGAGGAAAAATATGACTTACAAAATGTATATTGGTGGGTATTCAAGCGATAACTCAAGTATATATGAAGTTAACTTTTACCCAGAAAATAATGAACTTAAAATAGAGTCTGTAAATAATGAGTCACTTAATCCGGTGCATATTCGGATCAAGGATGATATCTTGTTTACGGCAAATGAAATTGATGAAGTAGCCCGTGTATCATCATTTAGAATCAATGCAGATGGTAGTTTAAAACTAATTAATCGGATGGATGCCCAAGGATTTGGCACCTGCGATATTACCGTTGATGATGATATCCTTTATGGAGCCAACTATGGCTCGGGTAATATCTTCTCAGTAGTATTTGAAGAAGATGGACAACTAATTGAAGTAATGTCTAATATCAATCATATTGGGGAAGAGCCAAGGGCGCATTCAACAATATTAAGTAAGGATTCAAAATACTTATATGAAGCAAACCTCGGGCTAGATCGAATCTTTGCCTACGAAGTATTTCCAGAAGGAATAATTCGTTCACTACCTTCACAACTCTCAGTATCACTAAAAGACAATGAAGGGCCAAGACATATGAATATTAGTCGTGATGGCAAATACTTGTATGTTGTTAATGAATTTGGAAACTCAATCTATTCCTATTCAATAAATCCAGTCAATGGTCACTTACAACAAATTGACCGGATAAAATTAACTGATGACATTAAGTGTTATGCAGCCGATATCCATTTCGCAAAACACTCAGATCAACTATATGTTTCCCTAAGAGGAAATAATGAGATTTATCTGATTGACGTCGAAGATGGAAAAATGACAATCGTTGAAAAATATCCATCAGGTGGTAAATGGCCACGTAGCTTTACAATTACAGATGATTCAAAATATATGATTGTTACCAATCAATATTCTGACACAGTATCCGTATTAGAAATTAATCAAAATACTGGTGCATTAAGTGCCCCAGTCGCTGAAGTTGAGATCTTTAGACCAACGACAGTCGCAATCTATAAATAAAGGAGGTTAAAAATATGGATCCAAATAAAATGAGTGAAAGACTGCAAATTGTATTTAATCGCTCAGTCCAAATCGCAAGTGAAAATAAAAATTCCGAAGTACAAGTTCCGCACATGATGATGGCGATACTTGAAGATGACGCTTCTGAAGCATTTATTAGAAAAGCAGAAATTAATACAAGTTTACTAAAAAGTATTAGTGAACATGCAATTAGTAAAATATCAAAGAATGACTCACAGGCAATGCCGACTTTAAGTCGCAATGTCTATGATGCAATACAGTCAGCAGAGAAATGGGCATTTGATTTAGGAGACACATTTTTATCAGTATCTCCGGTCCTAATCGAACTTATTTCAGGCGACAGCGTTGTATCAAAAGAATATGCTATGGCAGTAAATAAAACTAAGGAAGAACTATATGCTTTAGAACTTGAACTGCGTAACGGTAAAACAATCAATTCCGCAACCGACGAAATGAATCTCGATGCTCTATACAAATATGGTCGTGATTTAGTACTTGATGTTGAGGAAGGTAAGATTGATCCGGTCATTGGCCGTGATGAAGAAATTCGCCGCGTAGTTCAAATTCTTTCAAGAAAAACAAAAAACAATCCAATTCTAATTGGTGATCCAGGTGTTGGTAAGACAGCTATCGTTGAGGGACTCGCATGGCGTATTATGAACAATGATGTTCCATCTACCCTTCAAAATAAAAAACTTATTGAACTCGATATGGGAGCCCTAATTGCAGGTGCTAAATATCGTGGTGAGTTTGAAGAGCGACTAAAAGCTGTTCTTGATGAAGTCAAAGCAGCTAACGGAAATATCATTCTCTTTGTAGATGAGATTCATAATGTCGTTGGAGCTGGCGCAACTGAAGGTTCAATGGATGCGGCCAACCTCTTAAAACCAATGCTAGCACGTGGACAACTCCGCTTAATTGGTGCAACAACTTATGATGAATATCGTAAGTATATTGAAAAAGATGCTGCCCTTGAGCGTAGATTCCAAAAAATTATGGTTGATGAGCCAACAATTGAAGATACTATTTCAATTCTACGTGGACTTAAAGATCGTTTTGAATCACATCATGGGGTACAAATCCTTGACTCAGCAATAATTGCCGCTGCGAAATTATCAGATCGCTATATTACTGATCGTTTCTTACCAGATAAAGCGATTGACCTAATTGATGAGGCTTCAGCTTCAATTCGTGTGGATATGGATTCAATGCCACAAGAATTAGATGAAATGCGCCGTAAAATTATGCAGCTTGAAATTGAAGAAGCAGCGCTTATTGATGAAGATACAAAAGATTCACGTAAGCGAATTATCGAACTATCAGCTGAGTTAAAAACACTTCAAGAAGCTTACTCAATTGATCTTGCGAAATGGAATCAAGAGAAAGAGTTACTTGATAAGAATAAATCAGCAAAAGAAGATTTAGAGAAAGCTAAACTTGATTTAGCGAAAGCCCAAAATGAAACACGTTATCAAGATGCTGCGAAAATTCAATATGAAATTATTCCTAACTTAGAGAAAATGATTGAAGATGCTCAAGGACAAGCGCGCTTTGATTTAATCAAAGAGATTGTCGATGAAGAGTTAATTGCCGAAATTATTTCTAAGTGGACACATATTGATATTGCTAAACTTGAAGAGAGTGAAAAAGAGAAACTATTAAAACTAGACTCATTCTTAAGATTAAGAGTTAAAGGTCAAGATCAAGCACTTGAACTGGTCACAGATGCTATTCTAAGATCTAAAGCACAGATTCAAGATATCAATCGACCAATTGGATCATTTATGTTCTTAGGACCAACAGGGGTTGGTAAAACAGAGGTTGCTAAAGCATTAGCTGAACAACTATTTGATTCTGAACAAAATATTATTAGAATTGACATGAGTGAGTATATGGAAAAACATACAGTATCTAGATTAATTGGTGCGCCACCAGGATACATCGGTTATGATGAAGGTGGACAGTTAACTGAAGCTGTAAGAACTAAACCATACTCAATTGTACTACTAGATGAGATTGAAAAAGCCCATCCAGATGTCTTAAATATCCTACTTCAAGTTTTAGATGATGGTCATGTAACTGATTCTAAAGGAGTAAGAGTTGACTTTAAAAATACAATTCTAATTATGACAAGTAACTTAGCGAGTCAATATGCATTTGAAGATGACCAATCGTTAAAAGCTAAGAAATACGATGAAGTACTAAAAGTTCATTTTAAACCAGAGTTTATAAATCGTATTGATGAAATAATTATCTTTAACCCACTAGACAAAACTGATATTGTCCAAATTGCTGATAAGTTCATACAAGAACTTAACAAAAGACTGGCTCTACAGCAATTACATCTAGAGGTTAGTGAGAAAGCCATGCTAAAAATTGTTGAAGAAGGTTATGATCAACAATATGGTGCTCGACCACTAAAAAGATATATTCAAAAGAATGTAGAAACTCCATTAGCTAAGAAAATACTTTCAGAAGACTTACTTGAAGGTGCATCATTAACATTAGACTTAGTTGATGATAACTTTGTTATAGTTGATACAATCTTAAATTAATCAATAAAGCCATGTGTTTATTGATTAGCCCCCACTAAAGTGGACAGGTAAAATAAATAAAAGTTGAAAAACGATTTATTTCTAGAAATGGAAGTAAATCGTTTTTTATATTATCGCATATTGTTCTTTTGTTTTATTAAATTTTTCAAAATGTTTTATTAGTGTGTTATTTTTGGGTACTGGATATTGTGTAATGTTATCTTTATTCAATAATGCTGATAGCCTTACTTGAATAGGCGTCTGTTTATTAAATCTTCTCTGTGGGCGTTCATTATTATAAAAGTTAATATATTTATCCACAGCTTGTATTAGCTCTTCCTTACTTTCATAGTTTTGATTATAATAGACTTCACTTTTGAGAATACCCCAGAATCCTTCAATGAGTCCATTATCTATACAGTATCCAGGTCGAGACATACTTTGAGTTATTTTATTACATTTAAGTTTGTCTTTGAATGCAGGACTAGTATATTGATATCCTCTATCACTGTGAAATATTAAATTGGATACATCATTATTTATAACTGCCATATCAAACGTTTCAAACACTAATGCATTATTATTTCTGTGTCTGATCATATACGCTATTACGGACCTATCATATAAGTCTAAGATCGCGCTAAGATATAATTTTCTACCTTCTGGTGTTTTGAACTCTGTAACATCTGTTACCCATTTTTGATTCGGAGCTGTTGCTTCAAATTTTCTATTTAGTATATTCTCTGCGGTTATCACAGCTGCTACTTTTCTGTACCTCTTTTTCTTTCGTCTTGTAATTGACTGAAGACCTAAAATTCTCATAATACGAAGTACTTTTTTATCTTTGTAGTTTGTACCGTGTTGAAAATCCATTTACCTTTAGTTTTCTTAGAGGTTTAGAGATATTAATTATTTTATGTATCTTGGCTTTTATCGGATTTTTAACGCTAATTGGAATATTCGCATTTACTATTTCGTTTAACTCGATACTTACACTATTTTTGATAAGTGTGTCACTATTCATTTTAGTTCTTGCGACAGTAATAAAGTTAATTCATTCAATTGTTAAAACTGCAGTTGAGTATAAAACTGATTACGATCTGACAGTGTAGGTGAGAATATGATAATTGTAAACTTAGATATTATGCTAGCTAAAAGAAAAATGAGTGTAACCGAACTATCAGAAAGAGTTGGGATAACAATTGCTAATATATCAATATTAAAAAATGGTAAGGCTAAAGCTATCCGCTTTTCAACTCTAGAAGCAATATGCGGTGTCTTAGATTGCCAACCAGGCGATATTTTAGAATATAAAATTGGAGGAAATGATAATGAAGAGTCAGAATAAAAAGTATTTTACTATTATTTTAGTCTTAAGTTTTCTTTTCGTAGCTGTTTTTGGTTTAGACAAGCTTACAAAGAGAATTCCTTTAAGTAAAGATGAAGCTATTTTAGAAGTTAACTTTAATGCAGATAATTATGTAATTGATTTTAGTGAGCTTGTTTCCGGATATGAAGTTAATTATTATACTAATGAGCGTAATCTAAATAAGAATGATGCCATTCTATTTGCTTAGACTAGTCCTATAAAGAAATATATAAATGGAAAATCAATGGCTAGTAAGGAAATTGAATCATCAACTGTATTAGATTTACTATATTCAGATATTAATGATGGCGGTAGAAATCAGTTACTTAATCGTGAACATTCTGATTTTGCGGGTGGCTCAGCACTTTTAGGAAGATTAGCACTAAACTATTATAATATTATTGCTTTATCGATCTTGCTAATAATTAGTGTCTTTAAGCGGATGAAATTAAAAGATATTAGTAAATCACT
>JAAYHR010000051.1 GCA_012735275.1 Erysipelothrix sp. | reverse complement strand
GACTTGGAATCCCAGTTAAATGCTGATGCTAAGATTTTAAAGATAATCAATGAATAAATTTGATTATGGCGTCTTTAGTAAATATATTAGTGATGATAATATCACTGATATCAATTACAATGGCCAAACAATTTGGGTTGATCATATCTATGAGGGCCGTTATCAAGTCATTGAAGACTACACACAAGCTGATATGGAGAACTTTTGCTATCGCTTTGCTAACTATGCTAATAAGCAATTTAATAACTCTCATCCGATATTAGAGAGTGAAACTGATGATTTAAGGATATCTATCTTACATAAGTCACTTGTCTCAATTGGCTATTCCATCTCGATTAGAAAGACCCCAGCTCGTTTGCGCTTAAATAGTCAATATTTAATTGAAAGTAACTATGCTGATGAAGAATTATTAAATATACTTAAAGAATTAGTAATCAAACGCAATAATATAATCATCAGTGGTCTTCCTGGTGTTGGTAAGACAGAGTTCCTTAAGTATCTAACTAAATTTATTAATGCTAATGAGCGTGTTATTACGATTGAAGATAATCTTGAGATTCGCTATCCAATTATCCATCAAGATAAGGATGGGGTGATGTTAAAGATTAATCGCCAGGTTTCATATCGTGATGCCATTAAGGCCAGCTTACGGCAACGAGTTGATTGGATATTACTATCTGAAGTTCGTGGTGATGAGGTAGTTGAGCTCTTACAGGCAGTTTCGACTGGATCATCACTAATCTCAACTATTCATGCTGATGGTGCCGAAAGCATTCCTAATCGCTTACTACATATGTTTCCTGGTAATGAAATTGTTAATGATAAACTACTCTATCGAATCCATGAGACCATTGACTATGGTGTACATATTCGATCAGAAATATCTAATCAAGGAGTTAAGCGCTATATTGCAGAAGTTGTTAGATTTAATGTTGCGAAAAACAAAGTAGTTAGTGAAGTAATTTATCGAAGAGAGGGAGGTTATAATCATTGATTGTTATTGGATTAATGTTTCTTACTTGCTTTTATATCATTATACTTTATAAAAAGCATCGCTATATCCTCGATAAGCTTCCCAAAAGTCGTGAATCAATTAAATATCTTTATAAAAACTTTAGAAATGATGCTAATAAACGTGAAATTATTAAAGTATACTTACCGGCTATCGTCTCACTGCTTGTGCTAGTTTTATTAGCGCTTTTAATGAATGTTCGCTTTACTTATATGCTGATGCTCTTATTCGTCCAGCTTGCGATTGTCCCTTTAATAATCCACTGGCATTTTATTAATCATAAGAATATCAGGGAGTATCGAAATTTATGTTTATATTTAAGTCAGTTAATTTTAATCTTTAAATCAAATCATAAGATTCTTTCCAGTTTAGAAGAAATGGAAAACACTATGGATCCTTTTATTAATAGTCAAATTGAGAAAATGATTACAGCCATTAAAGATGGCGCTTCTAACCAAGCTGCTTTAAGTATGATGAGTGATATCTATCCGCACTTTATTTTACATAATCTTCATGCCTTATTAGTTAATGTTGAAAGATATGGTTCGGATAATTACTATTATGCCCTTAATCTAATCCAAGATGATATTGATGATTGGTTAGAGGACTTAGAACTCTATTATGATATGAAGGCTAAACTACTCCGTAAGGTGAATATTTTAATCGGCTTTGCTTATCTAATTTCCTTCATTGCAATTAGAATGCTCTTCTCAGTATCGATGGATATGAATGATCATCTCTATCAGCAAGCGATCTTTACCTTCGCTATTATTGAAATATTTACTTTTGTGATTGCACAATCACTACTGAAAGATGATTTCATTTCAGCAAGTGAGGTTATATGAAAATATTATTTGCTTATGCACTAATGATTTTAATTTATTCCTTTTTTGAAAATTCAATTAATTATATTTTTATAAACTATATTTATGAGAGTGATTTAAAAGACTTACTATTTCTATTAGCTGATCAAGATTTTAGGCAATTTCAAGAAAGTCGTTATAAGAAGTCATCACGTTTATTAATTATGTTATTAATAACGCCTTTACTTGATTTTAATCTGTATCTGATTTCAATTATTATCTTTTTATCGATTTATGAATATATGCGGCCTTATTTGAGCTTGAAGAATGCTTATAAGCAAAGAATTGCGGAGTTACGGTTTCAGTTTCCAATATGGCTTAGACAAGTTCAAATTCTTCTTTATAACAATAATGTTTTAAATGCGATGGATTTGTCTTTAGTTGATGCGCCAAAAGTAATGGCACTTGATTTGGTTATTCTTTTGGATAGTTTAAAAACTAATCCTAATGATATTGGTGCATTCTCAAGTTTTATGAGTAATTACAAGATCCAGGAGATTGAGCGAGCTATGAAGTTATTATATCGCTCATATGTCGTTGATCAAAAAGATGCTAACTTACAGTTAGAGCGGATGATTGCTTCAACGACTAAATGGATGCGTGATGAAAGATTAGAGCGAAACACTAATTACTTAAGTAAATTTGAATGGGTTGGCATTATACCTTTATTTGGTGTCACGATAATTTTCTTAGTAATGATGGCTAGTTTGATTAATTCTTTATTTGGAAAGGGGGTTTCACTTTGAAGGCATTTTTTGAAGAGTATGGTTTGGTGCTGGTTGTGACAGTAATTGCGACTGGTATGATTTTATTTTCTAATGATTTTAAAGACACGATGAAAAATACATTAGATGATATGTGGCAAAATATGACAACGGAAACTGAATAATGAAGGGGGCCTATGAATACTTTGTTATTGTCTTATTAGGTTTTACCTTTGTCTTGGTTGGATTCTCAATGGTTGAGTTAACCCTTAATTATAATCAAGCTCGTTTGTATCAAGAGACAATAGTCTCATTAATTGAGCGAAACAATCGTTTTGATGCTAGTGTTATTGATTTAATTGCCAAGTCTGATCAAAAGTGTCCGCAATGTACTTATGCGGTTGTGGCTGATGAAGATAAATTCTTAGTTAAGGTTCAATTTAAAATAAATATTATCGTCTTGGCTTATAGTCGAGTTGGTGAAATTAAGACATATACCCAAAGTATTTTATAACTTTGGGTTTTATATTGAATATAAAAGGCTAAAGGCTTAAAATATTAGAAGGTGATAGTATGTTATTAACGATTGATATAGGGAATACAGATATCGTATCTGTTTTATATAACTTAAATAAAGAAAAAATTCAATCTGAAAGAATTTCATTAGTTAATGCCAAAGTTCGCGAAGAGGTGGGCTATTTTCGTGATTTAATTAAAGCTTGGAATATTGAAGATGTTGATGTAATTATTTCATGTGTTGTTCCGGTGCTTTTAGAACAAGTTAAATTAGAACTGTCTGAGTACTCAAAAGGAAAAATTATATTTTTAGATAAAACTATTGTGTCTGACTTTGTTGGTGAGCGTAAGGAAGTTGGAGCGGACTTAATTGCTGTTTCATATTCTTATCGTAATGCTGATCGTCCAACCGTAATTTTAGATATGGGTTCAGCAACTAAGATTATCTTAGTTCGTAATGGTCTATTAGAGAGTGTTTCAATTATGCTTGGGGTTAAAAATAATATGTTAGCTCTAGCTAGTAATATTAAACATTTACCTGAAGTTCCATTAGCTTTCCCAGAGCGCTTACTTGGTCAAAATACAGTTGATGCAATTCGAGCAGGTATTATGTACTCCCAATACTACGGTTTAAAGGGCTATGTAGCGGCTATTCAAGAAGATCTTGATCAATCTTCTAATAAAGTTCTAACGGGTGGGATTGGTGCGATATTCAAGGATAAGTTAAGTGATTTTGACTATATTGATGAATTAGTTAACTTAGGACTTCTAGAAATTTACTTAACGGAGCTTTTACATGATTAATTATATCCTTGGAGCGCTTAGTGGTTTGGTAATGGTTTATGCATTATTTCAAGCTAGTAAGACTTTTATAAAAGCCAGATCTAGTCGTTTATTTAAGTCTTCATCGCTAATTATCTATTGTGCTATCGGTCTGCTTTCTTATTTGTTGTCGATTAATTTGAAGTTGATTAATTTTAATCTCTTAATCTATACGCTTTACTTCTTTATCTTTAATCTTTTACTACATAATTACTGGAAGATTGCTTATCGTCAAGAAGGCCGAAGTGCCTTTGATATTATTAATTTGTTATTAGTGGTTCAAATATTACTATTTACGCTTAATAATTTCTCGATCTTTGAATCTTCTCTATTAGGTATTGTCGTGAATTATAATATTTTAAACTTTAGTATCTTTTTAATTAATATTTATCATTTTGTTAAGGACCGTAATATTAGTCTCATGCGTGAGTCTTCATTTACTGTCTTAATCTATTTGGCTTTATTTTTAATCTTAATTGGTCAAATTGTTTCTACTCCAACCATGGGCTTAGTTTTTATCCTTTTTGGATCTCTATTAGTTTCGCTATTAGCTTATATCTTTTGGGATATGTTGAGAGCTTCACCTTATTTTTGATTTTGATTGACAATGATTGTCTTTTGTATTAATCTATAATATAGAAAATACATATCAAGAATGAGGGAGAGAGTTAGCTCACAGATCTCATACCAACCTGCTCTGTAAGGTGGTAATGCTAACATCGATAATTATATTTATGTCGACATCTCTTTTTTCTGAGGTGTTTTTATATGAAAGAGGTAGATTTATGAAACATTATTTTACAAGTGAGTCAATTACACCAGGTCATCCTGATAAGCTTTGTGATCAGATTGCTGATGCAATTCTAGATTCGGCTTTAAGTCAGGATAAATACTCTAAGGTTGCGGTTGAGTGTTCAATAAAAGATGAGTTAGTATTAATTTTTGGTGAAATAACATCAAAAGCAGTTGTTGCATATGAAGAAATTGCAAAAGCAGTCTTAAAAGAAGTTGGTTATAGTGAAGAGTTTGAAGTCTTAGTTAAAGTATCATCACAATCAAGTGAAATTAATCATGCCGTTATTGGTGAAGGAAAGATTGCAGCAGGGGATCAAGGTTTAATGTTTGGTTATGCTGTTAATGAAACGGAAAACTTAATGCCTTTATCGATTGAACTGGCTCATGATTTATCACAGAAGTTAACAAGTGTCTTTAAAAACCAAACTTCTAATATTTTAAAACCAGATGGTAAAACACAAGTTACAGTTGAATATGAGGATGGAGAAATTAAGCGGGTTGATACTATTGTTGTTTCAACACAACACTATCCAGAAATTTCGCAAGCATTCTTACATACATATATATTTGATAATGTTATTAGTCCAGTTGTTGCAGCTGAATTAATTGATGATCAAACTAAGATTATTATTAATCCAAGTGGATCATTTACAATTGGTGGATCATTTGGTGATAGTGGAACAACAGGTCGTAAGATTGTTGTTGATACTTATGGTGGCCATGGTCGTATCGGTGGTGGTGCTTTAAGTTCTAAAGACCCATCGAAGGTAGATCGTAGTGGGGCATACTATGCTCGCTATGTTGCAAAAAATATTGTTGCTAATAATTTAGCGGATAAATGTGAAGTTCAAGTATCATATGCTATCGGAATGATTGATCCAATTTCAATTTTTATTGAAACTTTTGGTACAGAAAAAGTAATGCTTTCAGAAATTTCTAAATTAGTTGAAAATAACTTTGACTTCTCAGTTGATAATATTATCAAAGAGTTAGATTTATTAAGGCCAATTTACCAAAAAACAGCGAATTTTGGGCATTTTGGCAGACGTGATATCGATTTACCATGGGAAAAAATAATTGAGTTAAAATAAACTGATATTGTTGTACATATATGTTTCTATTGTGCTATAATATAGAAGAATAAGTTTTATACAGTATGTTAAAGAATAACTTTTCTATATACTACTTATTTAGAAACGGAGGTAGTAATTATGGAAACTGGTACTGTTAAATTTTTTGACAACGCAAAAGGATTTGGTTTTATTACAATTGATGGAACTGAAAAAGACGTATTTGTTCACTTCACTGCAATCGCAGCTGACGGATACAAATCACTAAACGATGGCGATCGCGTAGAATTTGAATTAGTAACTGGAGATCGTGGCGAACAAGCTGCGAACGTTACAGTTATCTAATACAGATAAAATAAAAAGAAGGCTTAGGCCTTCTTTTTTTATTACTTAAATTGTTTCTGGATATTTTCTTTGGGTTCCAATCACAATTGTTTTTGGTCCCGTATGTGTAAGAATTAATGGATACATTTCAAATATTTCAACTGTTTCTCCATTAGCAGTTTTTATATAGTCTGCATATTCTTGTGCTTCTTCATCTAAATCAGACTGTAAGATGTACCAGTGGTACTCATTAGCGTTTGGATATAGCTTGATTAGTTCATTAACAGCTTTTTGAACTGCTTTCTTACGTGTTCTAACTTTATCATGTGCATCGATTACTCCGTCTTTCAATGAAAGGATTGGGGTAATTTTTAATAAGTTAGCTAATGCAGCAGCTTGTGATGAAATTCTTCCACCTTTTTTCAAGTGCTTAATATCAAATGGAACGATATGTGCGTACATTGGTTCATGATTTTCAATTGCTTCTTTAATTTCTTCAACTGACTTACCTTGTTCAACATATCGTTTAATCGC
The DNA here is from genome assembly GCA_012735275.1 of Erysipelothrix sp. Classification (GTDB taxonomy): domain Bacteria; phylum Bacillota_I; class Bacilli_A; order Erysipelotrichales; family Erysipelotrichaceae; genus JAAZDN01. Next base: position 43,520 of record JAAYHR010000051.1, on the reverse strand, counting down.
GTGGTACGTGTTTTGCATTGGTGTAGCAACAACATTACCATCAATGACCGTTACACGTCCCTCATACTCTTGTGATAGGGCATAGGCACTTTGGTAAGAACCTGATAGTTTTCTTGATAGTGTTAAATAGATAACATGATCATATTCCTTTAAAAACTCATCAAACATTTCCATTAATAAACCAATTGAAGCTTGTGATGTTGATACGTCACGCTCTTCAGCTAAAAACTTTTTAAACTCATCTAAACTAATTTCTTCTTCGTCAATATATTGTTTACCATCAACTGTTAAAGCGAATCTAGCGACAGCAATATTTTCTTTCTCCTGCATTTCTTTTGAGATATCTGCAGCAGAGTCAATCATAATTTTTATTTTCATAATTCTCTCCAATCCACCTGTATTATAGCAAATTTGATCTAGCTAATGTGCTATTCAATCATTATTCACACAATATTCATCATTGATAATGTGCAATACAGACTATTTATAAAAGGAAGTGCTATAAAGGTTGACATTCCATTTGTAAATGGTACGTTATTATTAACTCTAGCAAAAATGAAGCCGAGAATATGAAAAAATACTTACCTATTTATCGTACTGTTGGCTAGGTTCAGTTATACAATTTTTTTTTGCATTAACTCACTTTACAATCCTCACCATATCATAGAATGCCTATGGAGATGATGGTATCGTACCTGCTTGTTATTACTAGTAACACCACATACGGTAATAAATCGTATGTATGGTAATTATATTAACGTAAGATAATCTAAATGTTAGGGAATTATAGGAGAACATATGAAAAATAAACATTACAAAATATTCATTGTTATGTTTGTTACACTACTTTCTTTTGTTAATATGTCTTTAATTCGAAAACAGCAAATACTTAATCCATTTTATACTACAGATAAAGAGTTTACATATTCATATTCAATTAGTGGTGATAAGGATCTGATTAACAGTAAAGAATTTCAAGATTTTGTATTCGAGGAAGTTCTTAATGCAAACCAATTAGTGTTTTATCAAAGTGCCTTGTTTACTTATGAAGAGTCATGGTCCACAGTGGTTTCAGATAATTTTACGAGTTATTTAGATTTGGTTCCCCTAAAAAAGGAACTATCATTTAATCATAATGGCTTCATGCCTAATGATTTATACCTTCCACTGAATAAGGAAGACATTTATATACAGAATGTTAATGGAGAATTAAAATATCCATTAGATTTAGTTTCAGGATTTATTTATGATCCATCTTTATCAAAAGATGTTATCCAAAAATTAAACCTTATAAACTGACGCCTACCCTGAAGTAGAATTAACTTACTATAATGATTTTGAGATAGATAATTATCGAAATTACACATTAAATAACCTTATATTTGTTATTTTATTTAGTTTAGTCTTTTTCATTCCTATTATTTTTGAAGTATTTGAAATGAATAAATATTTGTCCATACTAAAAATAGAAGGCTACTCATCTTTTGGAATTTTATGATCTGATTTATATGAAACTATTATCTGGCTGATTAGTTCAACTTTAATAATGTTTTTTTATTGCTAAAGCATTAATTCCTGACCATTTATCATTGAACGTTTTTACATCCAATCTAGTTTTCTATCTGGTTATATCATCACTTACAATTATTTTTCTCCAATTATGTACCTTTTTTCTCGTTTACAGGATTAGTTTAAATGAACTAATTAAAGGGGGGAATTACTTAGCCCGATCGTTAGATTTTGTCTATGTAATTAAATGCTTTGTTTTAGTACTTTGCATTACCACTATTTCAGCAAGTTTTAATATAACGTTAGATTTTATATCATCAATTAATTATAGGGAGATAAAGGAAGATTACTATAAGGATTTGTATCAGCCAGTTCTGTTAGAAGAAGGTCTTCTTGATATACATACCTATTTTGAAAGTGAAGAAATGGTGATGTTTGATAAAGAACTAAAAAATATGGGCTACATATTTTTTAGAGAAAAACCTTACTTCTTGAATGATAATCATAATAAAGAAATAGAAAATTGTTTTACTTATGAAGTGAATAATAGTTTCTTTAAGTTAAATAATATTGCGATTGACCCCAATAAAAAATATGTTAGTAATAATGAGAATATTATATTTGATTGTAAAAATTACATAGACGAATTAGACTATGACATTTTTGATAATTTAACCATTATTGATGAACAACCTCTGAATTTCTTTGGCGAAAGTCTTGGTGAACATCTTTTATATAGTAATAATTTGAAGCCGAAAAAGAATGTTATTTACATTGTTGAAGATGAAAGTGAATCTGCAATTTCCTTATGGGCTTTATTTCCAATATAAGGGTAATACCAAAGAAGCTGAGTCCTATATAAAGAGTATTTCCAAAAACCATAGTGTCACTGTGATTTCAATCTATGATCAGTATCTAAGAAGTAAAGATGTTTTTATTGATAATTTAATTTTAAGTTACATTTTATTATTAATAATATTGGTTTATTCATTAATATTTCTATTCAAACCTCAAGATTGATAATAAATTCAAATATAAAAGAGATTAGGATCAAAATTATCGAAGGGTTTCCTTATCGGTAAATTGCAATTGTAGAAATTAGTAAAAATTTATTCTGGTATTTTGCATCAGCTATAATCCTCTTCTTATTAAATATTGTTGATTTTAGTCTGATTATTTTGGTAATTCTATTCTATTTATAGTCGATTTGGTAGTTCTGTTTTACAATATAAAAAAGGAGGGTTTATATGAAAATATCTCTAAATGATATAAATAAGAAATATGGAAGTAATATTATATTCAATGGCTTCAACATGAAGATTGAATCAGGTGATCTACTTGGTGTTTTTGGAGAAAGTGGTCTGGTAAAAGTACCTTATTAAATATAATTGGTGGAATTGAAGATATAGAAAATGGTGAGGTTCTATATAATGATCAGAAGATATTAAGTCGCGACATACTTAATTTTAGGAGAAATGACGTCTCGTTTATTTTTCAAAACTATGGTTTAGTTGATAATTTAACAGTGCTCGAGAATATTAAATTGCTCTATAACTTTAAAAGTGTCAAGAATTCAATTGAGGAAACACTTGATGAATTAGGTATTCTTAGTAAAATTAATGAGCCAATCTTTAAATTATCTGGCGGTGAACAACAAAGGGTTGCAATTGCTAAAGCTAAGTTAAAGAAACCTAATCTAATGCTAGCGGATGAACCAACTGCTTCTTTAGATAGTGCAAATTAAGAGCTTATTATGAAATCACTTAAAGAAATGAATGATTTGGGAGTCACAATCATTATAGTCAGTCATGATATGGATATCATAAACCAATGTAAGACTAAGTTCTTTCTGACAAGATAGTTGTTTAAATGCTTAATAAAAACCAAAATAAAAGAAAGTGCCATAAAAGGTTTACTTTTCATCTTGGATAGTGTATTATGATATTCGTACTTAATGGCGGTCGTGGTGAAGCGGTTAACACACCGGATTGTGGCTCCGGCACTCGCGGGTTCAAATCCCGTCGGTCGCCCCATTAAATATATAAGCAGAGAATAACCTTTATCTAAAGGCTATTCTCTTTTTTATTGCAAAAAATTAAGTAACTTTTATTAAGGATAATTCTTAAGTTTTAGTTAATAATTATCTAACTTTAATTAAATCAGCTTATATATTTTCATTAACTGGTCTGAGTTCCATTGACTACTATACGTTGTGGTAATATAATATATAGCAAAGGGGTGTTGGAATGGAAAAAGCAAAAACTAAGACGGAAATTATTGAACAAGCTAATCTTTCTTATGATCAATTAGAGGAGTTATTAGCTTCAATGACTAGTGAGCAGATTAATGCTAACTTTAAATTTGATATAAGCAAGGACAAGGGGCAGCACTGGACTCGTGATAAGAATGTTCGTGACGTTATCATGCATGTCCATGATTGGCATGTCCTAATGCTTGATTGGCTAGCTAGTAACTTAAATGATCAACCACAAGACTTTCTTAAAGAGGGTTATAATTGGAGAACTTATGGTGATATGAATGTCGAACTATGGAAGCAGAATCAATCGGTAGATTACGAGGCTGCTATGGAGCGCTTTAGAGCTAGCCATAAACAAGTTATGTTAATGTTTGATGAATTTTCAAATGAAGACTTGTTTGAAAAGAATGTATATCCATGGGTTGGTGGTACGACATTAGCTAATTACTTTATCCCAGCGACTGCTTCACATTACGTCTGGGCAATTAAAAAGATAAAGAAACATTTAAAGAGTATAAAAGCTTAAAGTAAAATATTATCAAAGTTAAGACTTGTAATCAATAATTTCTTTTAATATTTTATTACTGATGCATTGAGTTTACTGTCATAAAACAATCAAACTTATAAACATAAAAAGGCGAATATTGAGGGATATAATATATAATGTTATGTTAATAAAACTATCAGTGTGTTAAAATGTACAAAGTGGTATGGAGGTAAAGATGGAACATAAAACTAAAAGTAGAATCTTTTTTCCTAATTTAATCTTATTAGTAACAGGATTTATTATAATTTCTATAAGTGTTTTTTCAATAGCTAAAATTACAATGACAAAAACTAAGAATGCAACGGTTTTAAATAGTTTAGAAAATGAATATTATATTGTTGGTAAAGACCCAACAGTCATTCAAAAAGAAACATTCACATTATTATCAGAAGAGTTAACTAAAGAAGTGCGTGACAATAAAGAGATTGCTGATTTAGTTGCCCAATCTTTTGTGATTGATTTTTTTAATTGGTCTAATAAAGAAGCGTCTTATGATATCGGTGGTTTACAGTATATGTATGATCCGACAACTTTCAATAAGGTAGCTCATTTAGAGTACTATCAAAAAGTAGATGTTTTTAATACGACTTATGGTTCAGAGAATCTACCGACAGTTTCTAATGTTTTTTCAACGACGACTAAGGCTCCAGCTTATCTTTTAGATGGTGTTATGAAGGAAGCCTATAAAACCAATGTGCGCTGGACTTACCTTGATTCAAAAAACTTAAAGATCAGTGACTTTGTTGATGAGTGTGAAATTACCCTCATTAATGATAATGGCAAGATTTCAATTGTTGAAATTAATATGTTTGCAGATAGTGTAGGTGAGTTCGATGAGTAAGACTAATAAAAAGTTTGCCTGGATTAATACGATATTAACGGTCGCAATCTTAATCACATTATGGCTAATAACAATTTCTGTATTTGAATACTACTCATTATCTAAGAAAACATTCTTAATTATTAATCTAGTTTTAATTGTTTTCTCACTGGGGCTATTAGTTCTAACTGTCAGAATGAATAATTCTAACTCAAATACGAGTAGATTAATCTATATTCTAGTGTTAGCTCTTATGCTAGCGGGCTCGGTATACATTAAATATACCTCTTCAGTAATTTTAACGAGCGTAAATAAAATTGTTAGTCAAGATGATGAGATTGAATATCATGCATCATTCGTTACTAAGAAGGATAAATATCAATCTGTCGATGAACTAGATGGTAAGCGCATTGGGATTATTGATAATCCAGACTTTATCGAAGGTAATGTTATGCCTAAGGATGAATTAGAAAAGTTAGGCTTTAAAAATGTGACTGAGCGTACCTATCATTCTTATTCTTCATTAATAAATAGTTTAATTCGTGGTGAGGTTGATTATATTTCACTGCCTAAAGCTTTTAACTCATTATTTATGACCGATGAGAGTATTGCGCCATCTTTAAAGCAAATTGAGAGCGTTTATGACTACACTAATACTTATGCGAATAAGTCTGATATCGGTGGTAGTGATATTAATGTCTCAGAAGTTCCGTTTACGGTTTTAATTATGGGTAATGATGGTGGTCGAACTGACTCTTTAATGTTAGCTTCGGTTAATCCTTCCTCAATGCAAATTACTTTAACGTCAATTGCGCGAGATTCTTATGTGCCAATTTCATGCTATATCAATCAAGCTTATGACAAAATCAATCATGCGCGTACGATTAGTCGTGATTGTACCATTAAGACTGTCGAAGACTTAATGGATATTTCAGTTGACTTCTTTGTTGAAGTTACCTTTGAAGGTTTAATCGAGATTGTAGATGCCTTAGGGACGATCCCAATTGACTCACCAGCAACGTTCTATGGGAATGTTGTCGGTGATGAGAAAGCGTCTGTCCTTGTTGAAGAGGGGCTACATGATCTAAATGGTGATCAAGTACTTGCCTTTGTTAGAGAACGTTCATCATTTGTTAATGGTGACTTCCAACGCCAACTTAATCAACAACATGCAATTAAATCATTAATTTCTACTATCGCTGAAACACGTGATATTAATACTTTAAAAAATATTGTTGCCGCAACTGGTAATAATGTTGAAACAAATCTATCAGTTAGTCAGTTAATTGGTTTAATGAACTTAGCGATTAACCGTATGGAATCAACATACTTAAGTGCAACTGATATAGTTACCGTTTATGGTAGTCGTATTTCTGGTCAAGGTGTTATGAATTACTCACCTGATTATGGATTTGATTTATACTATTACATTCCATATCGTTCATCAATTGCTGATGTTAAAAAACTAATTTCGATGAATATGCGTGAAGATGGTATCTTAGAAATCCCAACAGCATTTAATTATTCTGTTCAAGATGAATATGTAGCGCCAGTCTTCTCAAGTGATATTTATAATGAAGAGGTTGATCAATCAATCTTTACAGGTAAGCGTCCTCCGGTCGATACTCCAAGTGTTCCAGAAGCGAACGATGACGTTATTATCAAGGAGTTACGTGGTAAGTCCTTAGATGAAGCGGCAAGTTATTTAGCAAGCTATGACTTTACTTATGTTATTAATGAAGAAATTGAAGAAACAACTAATAATCCAAGTCGTGATGGTAACCGTATTGTTACATCAACAACGGGCGGTATTACAATGAATCCTGAACATTCAGTTATTCGTTTAAATGTTATCCGTTATAAATATGTAGCTGAAGAAGAAGAAGAGCCTGATCCAAATGTTCCAACTGATGAAGGTGAAACTACTGAGCCTGAGTCTGAACAACCGGATAATTAAGAAGATACTGGCCAAGATACTCCTTCAGATGAGGATGAAAAACCAAAGCCGTAAATTTAATAAACAAGTGATTTGAATATATCGCTTGTTTTTTTTATGAAATTTGCTAAGATTAATAAGCAGTTGGTTGATTGTCTGAGTGGCTGAAGGTGCTACCTTGGAAAGGTAGTGTACTCTAGGGTACCGGGGGTTCAAATCCCTCATCAACCGCCAAATTTAAATTAAATCAAAGTCCTTTGGGACTTTTTTCTTTTTTACTTTAGCTCTAATTTGCTTAATAATAATTATTAGTTTGCTAAAGATTGCTTAAATGACTTAAAAATGACATTTAGTCCACTTAAGTAAAGTAGCGACTGTATAAAAGGTGTGTAAATATGCTATAATATACTTGGTGATAAAATGAGTGAAATACGGATTATGTTTATGGGAACGCCAATATTTGCGCGTGAAATATTAAAACATTTAAGTGGATTAGACTATAAGATAGTGGCAAGCGTTAGCCAGCCAGATCGACCAGTCGGAAGAAAAAGAATAATTGAGGAAACGCCAGTACATCAACTATCGAAAGAATTGGGTATTGACTGTCTACAACCACATAATATTAAGGATGGAATTGACCAAGTCTTAGCTTATAAGCCAGACATGATTATTACATGTGCTTATGGTCAGATAATTCCAGATGAAATATTGAATTATCCTAAACTAGGCTCATTTAATATTCATGCATCTCTCTTGCCAAGATTAAGGGGCGGTGCTCCAATTCATAAGGCAATTATGTATGAAGAAGAAAAAACTGGAATTACCATTATGGAAATGATTAAAAAAATGGACGCTGGTGATATGATTCTAAAAAGAGAATTAGTTTTAAATAATCAGCATACTACTGAAAGCTTGGAGTTAGAGTTAATTGATCTAGCTAAAGAATCAATCTCAGCAGCACTACCAAGTTTAGTTGATCAATCATATTCAAAAGAAGAGCAAGATGAGAGTCAAGTAACATATGCTTACAACATTTCAAAAGAAGAAGAGTATATTACTTTTGATAAAGCATACTCTACAGTCTCAGCACACATCCGCTCATTAATTGATCGTCCAATTGGTTATGGTATTGTTGATGGACAAAAGATTAAACTACATGGTGTAATTGAAACAGATGATAGCTATGAAGCAGTTAATGGTTATATCATTGGTAAGCACGATGAAGGACTGGGCGTTGTTGTCGATAATCGCGTGCTAGTACTAACCGAAGTTCAACCAATTGGTAAAAAAGTTATGTCAGCTCTAGATTTCTTAAATGGAGCCGGAAAAGCTTTAATCGGAAAAAGGTTTCAATAATGGAAATAAATATCTATGATTATGTGAACTTTGAGCAACTAAGTGAAAAACGCTATGAAGCAATCTTTCAGGAAATCCTAAAGGTTTTAGATAAGCAGGGTGATTATTCACTATCATTAAGTTTAGTCTCAGCTGATCGCATCAAAGAAATAAATAACGAATACCGTAATATTAATGCAGTAACTGATGTTTTAAGTTTTGAAGTTGACTATGAAATCTTATCAGATGAGATCGAGATTGATTTAGGTGATATCTTTATTTGTTTAGAGCGAGCATCTGAACAAGCCATAGAGTTAAAGCAAAGTCTTGATCGTGAACTAGAGTTTCTATTTATCCATGGTGTCTTACACTTATTTGGATATGATCACATTGAGAAAGAAGATGAAGTGCTTATGCTAGATTTGCAAAGAAAGATTGTCAATGAAATATATTAAGCTAATTATCGAAAAATTTTCATATGCATTTGCAGGATTGTTTGATGTCCTTAAAAATGACTTCTCAATTCTGACACAAGTTATTATTGGGGTTATCGTTATTTTAGGATCTTATATACTAGCAATGGAAACTTATGATTTTATAATTATTATCTTCTTAGTCTTTATTGTTATCGTATCGGAAATATTTAATTCAGCAATTGAGAAATTAGCTGATTATGTTTGTGATAAGGAACATCATGAACTAATTGGTCGTGCTAAAGATATGTCTTCGGCAGCGGTCTTAGTTATGTCCTTGTGTTCTGCAATCATTGGATTTATTATTTTGTCTAAGTATCTTTTTTAGGAGGAAAATATGAAATACGAAATTGAATTAGAAAAAGCATTTGCTGTCATGGAAAATGCCTATGTACCTTATTCTAATTACAAAGTAGGGGCTTGTGTTAAGTTAAAAGATGGTAACTACATTGTCGGCGCTAATGTCGAGAATGCTGCCTACAGCCCAACTATGTGTGGTGAGCGTAATGCGATTTTCCAAGCCTATTCGCAAGGATATCGTAAAGATGATGTTGAAAGTATTACTATTGTAACGAGTGGTAAGCGTATTGGAACACCATGTGGTGTTTGCCGCCAAGTCTTAGTGGAACTAATCCATCAAGATACACCAATAGTTTTATCGAATAAAACAGAAACAAGAATAACTAATATAGCTAATCTATTACCAGATAGCTTTAATGAAGAGGATTTAGATTATGGGATTTAAAAGTGGTTTTATAACATTAGTTGGTCGTCCTAATGCAGGTAAGTCGACATTAATAAATAATTTAGTCAATGATAAGATTGCGATTGTGACAAACAAACCGCAAACAACGCGAAACATTATTCGTGGGGTTAGAACTGATGAAGACTCACAAATGGTCTTTATGGATACTCCAGGTATTCATAAGCCAAAACATAAATTAGGTGGCTCAATGATTGCTAAATCATATAACTCATTTAATGATGCTGATTTAGTCTACTATGTTATTGACGCAACACAAAAATTTGGTCCAGGTGATCAATTTGTCTTAGATAAACTCGAAAAAGTTGATAAACCAGTATTCTTAATTTTAAATAAGATTGACCGATTCTCATCAGATCAGTTACTAGAGTTACTAGTGGCTTGGCAAGAAAGATTTAATTTTGCTGAAATGATTCCAATTTCAGCACTTAAAGATTTAAATGTTGAACAATTACTTACGGTCACTAAAACTTACTTAGAAGATGACTTAAAATACTATGCTGATGATCAAGTAACTGATCAAGGTGAAGACTTCTTACTTTCGGAAATAATTCGTGAGAAATTAATCTTTGCAATGGAGGAAGAAATTCCCCATTCAATTGCAGTTATTATTGAAAGAAAGAAACAAACGAAAGATCGTTTAATTGTTGATGCTTTAATCGCAGTTGAGCGTGATTCACAAAAAGGTATGGTCATTGGTAAAGGTGGACACGTCCTGAAAAAAGTTGGTATGTTAGCACGCCGTGATATGGAAGCTAAGTTTCAAACAAAAGTATTCTTAAAACTTTATGTTACGGTTGAGAAAGACTGGCGTAATAATCCGAAGAAGATGGAGCAATTAAGCCATAGCGATGAGTAAGCTTGAAGTTTTGGCTTCGGCCTTAATCTTAAGACAAACTGATTATAAGGATAATGATGCAATTATCTTAGCCTTAAGTGAGCAAGGTGAATTCATTAGCTTATATGCTCGTGGTATTAAGAAGAGTATGAGCAAGAATGCTGGTGGACTCCAAGCAATGACTTTTAGTCAACTTACTTATTTTGAAAAAACTAAAGGACTCCATCTATTAAAGAGTGCTAAGTACATTAATTCTTATGTTAAAGACCTTAATGATTATGATCAAATGATGACGGCTTTTATCTTAGTTGAAATTATTACTAATATCCAAAGATATCAAGTTGAAAATAATCCAGAAATCTATCAGGCGATTACACAAGCACTAAGTTTACTTAATCAGGTAGATAACACATTAATCATTGCGAAATTATTAGTAATTGTTCTTGAATTAAATGGCCAAAAACTAATTGCTGATGCTTGTGCAAAATGCGGTGATCAAAAAGTTAACTATATCTCTAGTGATTATGGTGGCTTTGTTTGCTACGAGTGTTTAGTAAGTAATGATGTAGAGGTTTATTCACTAGAAGTAATGAAATTATTTAGATATGTAAACAAGACAGATTTATTAAAGTTAAAAAACAATGATTTTAAAGACAATGATTTATTAGAATGTTTAAAGATAATTTATAGCTTTTATAACACTTATACGGGCGAATATCTTAGTAATATTAAGCATTTTATTGATGTTGAGTAAAATTGACATCAAGCGTAATAATTTATACAATTATATGAATGAAAGAGGGATAATATGGACGATTTAAAATTAGAAACTATAGTTGCTCATGCAAAGAGTACGGGGTATATATTTCAAGGATCTGAGATATATGGAGGACTTGCGAATACATGGGATTATGGTCCATTAGGTGTCGAGTTTAAAAACAATATAAAAAATGCTTGGTGGAAAGCATTTATTAGAAGATCAGATAATAATGTTGGTCTTGATTCATCAATCTTAATGAATCCTTTAGTTTGGGAAGCAAGTGGTCACTTAAAAACATTTAATGATCCACTAATGGAATGTCGTGCTTGTAATACACGTCACCGTGCTGATCAATTAATTGAAGAATTCGATGCAAGTGTTGATGTTGAATCAATGAGTGATGAGGATATGTTTAACTTTATCGTTGATAAAGAAATTAAATGTCCATCATGCGGTAAAAAAGACTTTACAGAAATTAGAAAATTCAACCTAATGTTAAAAACATTTCAAGGTGTTGTTGAGAATGAAGCTAATACAATTTACTTAAGACCGGAAACAGCACAAGGAATCTTTGTTAACTTTAAAAATGTTCAAAGATCTATGCGTAAGAAAGTACCATTTGGAATTGGACAAGTGGGTAAATCATTTAGAAATGAAATTACACCAGGTAACTTTATCTTTAGAACACGTGAGTTTGAACAAATGGAAATGCAATTCTTTGTTGAACCAGGTACGGATGAAGAATGGTATGACCACTGGAAACAATACTGCATGGACTTTATTACTGACTTAGGTGTCGATAAGAATAAATTACAGTTTAGAGATCATACAGCTGAAGAACTATCGTTCTATTCTAAAGCAACAGTTGATATTGAATATGAATTCCCATTTGGATGGGGAGAAATTTGGGGAATTGCAAATCGTACTGATTACGACTTAACACAACACCAAGAATATTCAAAAGAAAACATGTCATACTTAGATCCTTATACTAACGAGCGTTATATTCCATACGTCGTTGAACCATCAGTTGGAGTTGAAAGACTACTACTAACCTTCTTAACTGATTCTTACAAAGAAGAAGTTTTAGAGAATGGCGACATTAGAAAAGTAATGAAATTGCACCCAGCTTTAGCACCTGTTAAAGCAGCAATCTTACCATTACATAAGAAATTACATGATCAAGCATTAGCAGTATTTAGAGATTTAAGTGATGACTTTAATGTTCAATATGACACTGCAGGTGCGATTGGAAGAAGATATCGTCGTCAAGATGAAATCGGAACACCATTCTGTATTACTTATGATTTTGAATCATTAGACGATAATATGGTTACAGTTAGACACCGCGATTCAATGGAACAAGAACGTGTTGCAATTAGCGATTTAAATGCCTATATAGCAAAAGCATTAAAATTCTAGAGGAGGGTTAAAAATGGCAAGAATAGACAATGAAATCATTAATAATATCCGCCAAAGTGCAAACATCAGTGATATCATTAGTCAATATATTCCAATTGAGAAAAAAGGAAGAAACTTTGTTGCCATCTGCCCATTTCATGAAGATACAAATCCATCGATGTCCATATCAGAAGAGAAGCAAATCTATAAATGCTTCGTCTGTGGGGCCGGTGGTAATGTCTTTACCTTTGTATCTAAGTATAATAATTTAGAATTTATCCAATCAGTTAAAGTAGTTGCTGATTTTGTAAATATTCCATTAGATGTTCAAGTTACGAGTCGTCAGCCACAAGTGGAAGACAGTAAACTCTTACCTTATGCGATTATGAGTGAGTCAATGAATTACTTTAATTATCGCTTAGTTAATACTAATGAAGCTAATATTATTGATTATTTAAAAGAGCGAGATTTGTCTGAAGCTGACATTGAGTATTTCAATATTGGTTATGAATCAGACAACTCCTTAATCAATTTTATGGAGAAGAAGGAATATACTAATAGGCAACTAGTTAATATTAATCTTATTAATGAGGGTGATTATGGAGTTAGGTCAGTCTTTAATAATCGTTTACTCTTTCCAATTCATACTGAGTTTGGTCAAGTAGTCGGTTATAGTGGACGTGCTTTAATTAGTGATGCAAATATTGCTAAGTATATTAACTCGAGTGAAAATGATATTTATCATAAGGGTTCAATCTTATATAACTATCATCGAGCACTTGATACAGTTAAACAAGAAAATGAAATATACTTAGTTGAAGGGGTTATGGACGTTATTGGCTTTTATAAAGGCCATGTTAAAAACGCAGTCGCAACCCTGGGTACCGCAATGACGCGTGAGCAGGTTAAACTATTAAGTAAACATGCAAACTCAGTCGTACTGGCCTATGATGGCGATAGTGCAGGTGCACTTGCAACAATTAAGGCAATTGGTCTACTCTTAGATGAGAAAGTAAAGATTGAAGTATTAGATGGATTTGGTGATATGGACCCTGATGATTATGTTAAAGCACATGGTGTTGAAGCATTCCAGGCTGTCTTAGTTAATCGCTTATCCTATATTGATTACTTAATCAAATATTTCTTAATCAAGTATAATATTGAAAACTTTGAAGAAAGAAAACAATTTACCATTGATTTATCGAAATATTTAAGTAAAATCGAAAGTGCCTTAGACCGTGAATATTTAATCGGAAGAATCTCGGAGTTAACTAAATTTAGCGAACATCAAATTGCTAATTTGAATGTAATAGAAAAGCCAAAAGTAAAGCCGCACATCATCCACAATGATGAAATTAAAATTGAGCGCGATCGTGCCGAATTTAATTTAATTGGGCAAATGTTATCGGGTAAGGAAGCTAGCTTATACATCCGCGATAACTTAGGATTTCTTACAAATCCAAACTTGTATAGTATCTATCTATCGATAATAGATCACTATCAAAAATACGACTTATTAAGCCAAGCCGATTTAATTAGCTTAATGTCACAAGCGAGTCCAGAATTAGAAGATTTAATCTTACATTTAATCAATAATGACATGATCATTAAAGACTATAACAAGGATATTATTGATGAGAATATAAAACTCGTTCAAATTAATATGATTGATGATAGTATCAAACAATTGAGATCACGCATATTTTTAAATGATAATGAGCAAATTGAAATGATTGCTGAAATCGCAAAATTACAAAAGCAAAAAGTGGAGCTTTTGGGAAAGTAGGAGTAATATGAGTAAAAAGAAAAATATTGTAACATTAGATGGTTTAAAGAATGACTTTAAAAAGTTTTATGAGGATAAAAACAAACTTTATCAAGAAGAGATTCATAATGCTGTTGAGCCATTAAACCTATCTGATACAGAATTAGATGAATTATATGAGTGGTTTGCTGACAATGAAATCGTTATTTCTGACGATGAAGTTGACATGGACTTTGAAGATACTGAAGATGATGAAATTGATGATTCATATGAAGGTCGTCAATTATCACAATTAGAGGCATCATTTGCTGAGTCTACAAGCAATAAATCAAATGACCCAGTTAAGATGTACTTAAAAGAAATTGGTCGTGTTGATCTATTATCAACTGAAGAAGAACGTCGTGTCGCTAAAGCAGCTGATGAGGGCGATCAAGAAGCGATTGACCTATTAATTACTGCAAACTTACGTATAGTTGTTTCTATTGCGAAAAAATATATTGGACGTGGAATGCAATTATTAGACTTAATCCAAGAAGGTAATACTGGATTAATGCGTGCAGTTGAAAAATTCGACTACCGTAAAGGATTTAAATTCTCAACTTATGCTACTTGGTGGATTAGACAAGCAATTACTCGTGCAATTGCCGATCAAGCTCGTACAATTAGAATTCCAGTTCATATGGTTGAAACAATTAACAAATTAACAAGAATTCAACGTCAATTAGTTCAAGAGTTTGACCGTGATCCAACTGCAGAGGAAATCGCTGAAGTTATGGGTGATGGTATGACAGCTGATCGTGTACGTGAAATTCAAAAGATTGCACTAGTACCAGTGTCACTTGAAACTCCAATTGGAGAAGAAGATGACTCACAACTAGGAGACTTCATTGAAGATAAAATCACAGTTACACCAACTGAATATGCAAACAACATGTTATTAAAAGAAGAAATTGATAATGTATTACTAGATTTAACTGAACGTGAAGAAAAAGTACTTCGTTTAAGATTTGGACTTGAAGATGGACGTACACGTACACTTGAAGAAGTTGGTCGTGAGTTTGACGTTACGCGTGAGCGTATTAGACAAATTGAAGCAAAAGCTTTAAGAAAACTAAAACATCCAAATAAATCTAAACGATTAAGAGAATTCATGGAAGATATGTAATAATGATATCTGATCGCTTACAAATGATCGCTAAAATGCTAGATAAAGGTGCAATCATTGCTGATATAGGCTCTGATCATGCACTTTTACCTTGTTATTTAGTATTAAATGATATTAGTTCTAAAGTTTACGCAGTTGATAACAAACCAGGCCCAATGCAGGGTGCGCTAGAAAATATCAGCAAGTACCAACTTGAAGGTAAAGTTCTACCAATCCTAGCCTCAGGACTAGATGAATTAGCTGATGATGTTTCATCAATCATTATCGCTGGAATGGGTTTTGATACGATTAAAATGATCCTAATGGATAATTTAGATAAGGCATTAGATTTAGATTCATTAGTCATTCAAGCAAATACTGATTGGCATTTATTAAGATCACTATTAAAAGAAAACAACTTTTCAATTGTTGAAGAAAATTTCTTAATCTCACGTAATAAAGAGTACTTATTTATTAAGGCCGTACCAAGTAAAGTATCAAATATTAAGAATACTTATGTTGGTGACTTATTAATGGATGATATAAATTATCTTAAATTTTTGAAAGAACAAGAAGAACTGTTTTGTGGTATTAGTCAATTTAATGACGACATTAAAGACTTACATAGTAATATAAAACAAGCCTTAGACACAATGAACTAAGGCTTTCGTATTCATATAAGAATATATAAAGAAAGGATGTGCTTGCATGTCAAATATAGATAAACACAATTTTACTAAGAAAACATTAGACTTTCTAAAAGTTAATGACTTTACTGAGCTGACTTTAATTCAAGACGCCGTGGTCGACAAAATGATCGCTGGAAAAGATATTATCGCAGTTGCAGATACAGGAACTGGAAAGACTCATGCCTTCTTAATTCCATTAATGGAAAAAATTGACACTAGTGACAACCGCACACAAGCAATAATAACTGCACCAACTCGTGAGTTAGCATACCAAATTTTTGAATTTGCTAAAGTAATGAGCGAAGTTGATGAAACAATGACGATTGAACTCGTAACCGGAGGAATGGATCGAAACCGTATGGTTGAGAAACTATCAAATAACCCGCATATCGTTATTGGAACACCAGGAAGAATTAAGGACATGTTTGTTGATCAAGCAGTCTTAAGAGCCGATTTAGCTGATTACATTATCGTTGATGAGGCTGATATGACATTTGAGTTTGGATTCTTAGAAGATATTGATCAGATTGTCTCGCGTATGCGTGATGATATTCAAATTACAGTCTTCTCAGCAACAATTTTAAAAGAAATGAACTACTTCTTAGATAAATATTTAAGCAATCCAGAAACAATTAGAATTAATCGTTCGGAAGATTTCTCACCAAACATTGATCACTTACTAATTGCTACTAAGCATTTATCATACGAAGAAACATTACTCCAATTATTAGGGACAATTAATCCTTATGTTTGTGTAATTTTCTGTAAAACGCGTGAAGAAGTTGAAAATACAACAAACTTCTTAAGAAGTAATAATCTAAAAACATTAATGATTTCAGGTGGACTATCATCACGTGAGCGTATTCGTTCACTAAAAGATCTTCGTTCACAAGAATTTACTTACATTGTCGCAACTGATATTGCTGCACGTGGTTTAGATATTGCTGGAATTACCCATGTTATTTCTCTAGGCTTACCAAGTGATTTAAACTTCTATACACACCGTGCTGGTCGTACAGGAAGAAGTCAAAGACATGGGACTTCATACGTCATTTACAATAAGAGTGATGTTCCATCAATCTTTACTCTAAAAAACCGTGGAGTTAAATTCCAATTTAAACAAGTTAGAAATAATGAATTAGTTGATGCTAAATCACTATTCTCAAAGAAAAAAGATAACTATAGTGAAGATAAAGAAATTGCGAAAGTATTATTTAGAAAAAACACTAAAGTTAAACCAGGATATAAAAAGAAACGCCAACAAGAAATTGATAAGATTAAACAAAAACGTCGTCGTCAAATGATTAAAGATGACATTAAATCACAACAAAAAGAACGTCATAAAAATCGTCAATTGGCGAAAAGAAAATAAGCATGCTTAAAATTGGTTCACACTGTGGCATGAACGCGCCTAATTACTTGTTAGGATCAGTTGAAGAGGCGCTATCTTATGGCGCTAATGCACTGATGGTTTATACTGGTGCGCCCCAAAACACGCGCCGCCAAGCCTTAGACAAGTGTAATATTGAAGCAGCCCATGCCCTAATGTTAGAGCATAATCTTGATCAGCATGATCTAATTATTCATGCTCCATACTTAATTAACTTAGCTAATACTAAAAAAGCTGACACTTTTGATTTAGGTGTTGACCTCTTAAAGAGTGAAATTGAACGTTCAATTGCTTTTGGTGCCAAATACATGGTCTTGCATCCTGGAGCCCATGTGGGAGCTGGTAGTGAGCTTGGAATTGAATCAATAGTCAAAGGGTTAGACTTAGTTAATGCAGATAATGATCAACTAGTCATAGCCCTTGAAACAATGGCCGGCAAGGGGACTGAAGTTGGTCGAACATTTGAAGAAATTGCACAAATAATTTCTAAAGTGCAAAAACCAGAAATGTTAGGAGTAACCTTAGATACTTGTCATATAAATGATGCTGGCTATGATCTTAGTGATTTAGATCAAGTCTTAGCTGATTTTGATCAAATAATTGGTTTAGATAAACTATCAGTGATTCATTTAAATGATTCACTAAATCCAATCGGATCACATAAGGATCGTCATGCTAATATAGGTGAGGGTACAATCGGATTTGATAATTTAGCAAGAATTGTCCATGATCCGCGTTTAGCTCATGTTGTAAAAATATTGGAGACACCATATATTGATGGTAATCCACCATATGACGAAGAAATTAAGGCCTTAAGAAATGCTGAATTAAGCAAAAAATAGAAGAAAAATCTATGTTATAATTATTAATAGGAGTGATAAATTGAAAGGTTTATTTGAGAAACTTGGTTTTAAAAGAGCAACCAATAAAATGGTTAAATCAACCAATAATGTTCAAACTAATGTTACTATTCAAAATCGAATAGTATTTTTCGCATCACTCATTGTTATCGCAATGGTCATTCTACTGGGACGACTCTTCTACTTACAAGTATATTCACATGATGATTATATTGAAAAGTTAGGTAATTATACGCGTCGTTATCAATCAATCACAACTCCACGTGGTGAAGTTGTTGATCGTAATGGGCAATCTATCGTTAGTAATAAGATTATTAAATCAATCATCTACTATCCACCAAACTTCCATAAAAATGAAGATAAATGGGAGATTGCTAAAAAGTTTGCGAAAAACTTTACGACTGATGAACTAGTAGCAAATCAAAGTGACTTAACTGACTTCTATATGTTTTTAAACTTAGAAAAAGTTAAAGAGCGCTTAACTGAAGATGAAGTTAGTGCAAATAAATCAGGTTTATATTCACCATCTCAGTTTGATAGCTTACTTAAGAGTAAGGTAACTGATGAAGATCGTGCTAGTTTTTCTGATGCTGAAGTATCAGCCTATAAGGTTTACCAACAAATGACCAAATCAACTTCAGGTGGTATGAAAATCATTCTATCTGACGTTAAAAATGATGAAATATCATACCTAGCCGAACATAACTTAGATTATCCAGGTTTTGAATCATTTTCAAACTGGGACCGTGAGTATTTAGAATCATATGGTCTTCGTGGTGTCGTTGGAAATGTCTCAACCGAAGCGCAAGGTTTATCATCAGAATTAATTGATTACTTTTTAGCAAATGATTACTCACGTGATGAGCGTATGGGTTTATCTGGTCTGGAAGCTTCCTATGAACACATTATTTCGGGCGATAAAACCATTCAAGATGTTGTTTATACAAGTGAAGGTTATGCTGATCCAATTGAAATTCAAAAAGGTTCAAAAGGTAATGATTTAGTAATGACGGTTGATTTAGACTTACAAAAAGAAGTCAATAAGATCGTGCGTGAAACGATTGAAGCGGAAAAAGGGAATCCTTACCGTAAGTACTTTAATACAGCTTATGTATTAGTTTCTAATCCAAAGAATGGTGACATTTTAGCGTCAGTTGCCTATAAGACAGATAGTGAAGGTAATCTTTACAATAATGCGGTCTTTAATCACTTAGATGCGGCGATTCCAGGCTCGACTATTAAGGGGGCAACAGTTTACCTTGGTTTATCGGAAGGT
This sequence comes from Erysipelothrix sp., assembly GCA_012735275.1. Lineage (GTDB taxonomy): Bacteria > Bacillota_I > Bacilli_A > Erysipelotrichales > Erysipelotrichaceae > JAAZDN01. The sequence continues at coordinate 23,757 of JAAYHR010000051.1, read as the reverse complement.
AAGATGGATCCCTTTGAGCAAATTATGGATACGCCAGTTAAGATTGCTGGTACGCCAATAAAGCAATCTTATCAAAACTTAGTTTCAACTAACGCAATCTCTGCCTTAGCACAATCATCGAACGTTTATATGTTTCATGTTGCAATGCGAATTGCGGAAGCTAACTATGCTTATGATCAACCATTATATGGCGTTGATGAGCAGGACTTTATTAAGATGAAAAATAACTATTCGCGTTTTGGTCTTGGTACTGCAACCGGTATTGACATGCCAAATGAAGCACCAGGCTATGAAGGTAAGAACTTTGTATCCGGATTCTTACTTGACTATGCAATGGGGCAGTTTGATACTTATACACCAATGCAATTAATTACTTATATTAATACAATTGCTAACGATGGTGTTCGTGTTAAACCGCGTTATGTTAAGGAAGCATTAGATCCAATTACGGGTTTAACTGTTTATGAGAATGATGTTGAAGTAGTATCAGTCTTAGATGACCTTGCGTCATTAAAGTACGTACAACAAGGCCTTAGATCATGTGTTACGGATGGATTATGCCGTGGACCATTAAATAATGATCGTTATACTGTAGCTGCGAAAACCGGGACAGCTGAGTCAACTTTTGTAAATAGTGATGGGCAAACAATTTCAAATGCGCCACATTCTCTCTTAGTTGGCTATGCTCCATTTGAAAATCCGGAGATATCAATTGCTTGTGTTACACCAAATTCAATGAACGATAAGGTCTCGACAAATATTTGTCAGCCAATAACTTCAAAAGTATTTGATTATTATTTTAAGAATAAATAAATATATGCTATAATATGTAAAGTATTAGGAGGGTGTTAATAATGAGAACAAAAATAACATTTAGATGTGCAGAATGTAAAGAAGAAAATTACATCGGAACACGTAATAAAAGTAAACAACCAGAACGAATGAAAATTCAAAAGTTTTGTCCAAAATGTAACAAAATGACAGAACACAACGAGAAAAGATAGAAAGCCATTAGGCTTTTTTTTCGCTTATGAAAATAAAAAAAATCACAGTTGGCCAAGTTGCCACTAATGTCTATACAGCTACTAAAGGCAATGATGTAATCTTTGTTGATCCAGGAGCAGAGTTTTCACGTATAGATAATATGCTTGAAGCAGGTGATAATGTTATCGGAATTATCTTAACCCATGGTCATTTTGATCATATCGGTGCCGTTAATGAGCTAGTAGAAAAATATGGTTGTGCAGTCTACGCGCCATTGGCTGAAGCTAACTTAATTAATAATCCTAAGCAAAGTTTTTACGATGGTAAACCGCTTGAAGATATTATTTATGTTGATGATAATTTTAACATTGGTCCTTTCTCAATTAAGTTACATAAAACTCCAGGTCATACGGCCGGCAGTGTAACTTATGAAATTGATGATGTAATGTTTACTGGAGATACCTTAATGAATCTAACCGTTGGTCGCCAAGATCTTCCAACTGGATCAGAAGCAGATATGTACAATAGTATTCAATATTATAAAACATTTAAGAATGATTATAAGATATATTGTGGTCATGGAAATGACTCAACTTTATTTTATCAATTTGAAAAAAATCCTTATTTTAAATAAGGATTTTTTATTTTGGGCCATAATAGTTAATTAGGTGATAATTATGCTTGATGAGTTAGAAAAACTATTAGCTTTTGCCTTAAGTCGTAAGTCAACTGATATTCATTTTGAAAAAGATTTAAAACATAATAACTTAAGAATATCAGTGCGAACGATCGATGGATTTATTGATTATGCTGGCTCACTATTAAACATGCAATTAATGGAGTATTTAAAATATATCGCAAACCTTGATTTGATTAATATTAATCAACCACAATCAGGGTCTTTTTCATATATTTATAATCAAGAAGAATACTACTTTCGCTTAGCTTCAGTTAAGACTATTTATAAAGAAATCTGTGTTTTAAGAATCCTTAATCAGTTCTATATATCCAAAGATATCTTTAATCCAATTATGGCTGATATTAAAGAACTTCTCGAAGTGAAGAGCGGTCTAATAATCTTCTCCGGATTAACAGGATCTGGTAAGACAACTTCCATGTATAGTCTTATGCATATGTTTAAGGATAAAAAGATATATTCAATTGAAGATCCAACTGAAATATATTTTGCGAATATCATTCAAATGGACATTAATAAGAAGCGAAACTTTGGCTATAGTGAGGCGATTACACAAGTTTTAAGGCATGATCCTGATTTGATATGTATTGGTGAGATTAGGGATGAAGAGGCTGCTAAAATGGCAATTAGAGCTGCTTATACCGGACATTTAGTTATCTCAACCATTCATGCTCGCTCGAGTTTACAAACGATTGCTCGATTACTAGATTTAGGAGTGAGTCAAGCTGAGTTAGATGACAACTTAATCTTTGTCGCTAATCAAACTTTAAAAGTTAAAGATAAGGAAAGGTATAGTAGTTATGAAGTTATTACTTTTAAAAATTAAAAACTTACTTAGTAAATATCAAGCACAAAGACTGCAAGTAAAACTTAGAAAAGAAATTAATTCTTATGCCTCAGGTAACTTAACAACCTTTGAGATTGAAGCATTTTTAAACATATCTTTTAATGATTTTGATCAGGCATACTTTAATAAGTTCTATCCCAAGTTTGCTTACTTATATAGTGATGTTACCAGTCTTCAATTACTTAAATATATCGAAGAGAAAAATAACTTTAAAAAGACTATCGAAAACTCACTTTTAAAGAAATTAGCATATCCAATCTTTCTTTTAATCTTCTCCTTAGTTATTCTTATTGTCTTTAAAAAGGGGATTCTACCACTACTTGCTGATTACATCTCACTAACAATGCTACTCTTGATTAACATTGCTTACTACTTATCACTATTACTTGTTACAATTATTTGTCTATTACTAATCTTTATTGCTTATATTATCTATCAAAAGGATCTCTATATTATTGTCTCAAAACGACTCTTAAATAAACCTATTACATTACTTGATTACTACTATCAACAAATATTTACTTACTTAATTTTTAACTATTATCAAGCTGGATATTCAACTAAGGATATCTTTTTAAAGATTAATAAGTATAAGGATAATCCAATTACAGCCAACTTAGCTTACTTTATTAATAATGACTTAGATCTTGGCTTAGGGATTAAGCAAGGTTTAAATGCTATGCGAGTTAGTGAGGATTTTAAACGGATTCTCATATTAGCTTTAGAACAAGAGAACTTTATTAAGATTATCAGCTCTTATCATTTATCACTAAAGGTAAAGATTGATAATGAAATTAATAAGTATTCAAAAATTCTCTATGCATTTGTCTACGCTTATCTTTTAATCTTACTAATCTTATTTTATTCCATTTTGTCACTACCATTAAAAATGATTGATATCTTGTAGAAAGGGGTATTAGATGCGCAAAGGCTTTACGATGTTAGAAATGATTGTGGTTGTCTTAATTGTTGCTTTACTGATGTTAATTACAATTCCCAATATTCAAAAGGTCATCGGTATTGTTCAAGATCGCGGCTGTGAATCACAAGTTAAGATTGTTGATGCAGCGATTGTTCAGTATATGGTTGATAGTGGTGAAACACCAAGTTCAGTCTCACAGTTAATTGATGCCAATCTTTTAAGTGATAAACAAGCTAAGTGTCAAAATAATAAGGTGATTTCAATTGTTGATGGGCAAGCCTATGCTGAATAAGGGTTTTTCCATGTTAGAGATGTTGATTGTAATTATGATTATCTCAGTCATTAATCTACTCTATATAATTCCAAGTATTGATTTCACTTACATCTTAAAGTTAAGTCAAGTAACGAGTGGGCTAAATACTAGTAAAATGGCAAGTCTTAAAAACCATAAAACTAATTGTTTTACTCATGATCAAGTCATCGCAAACTATGATCTATGTTTTAATGAAAAGGCAAATGTTAATCAAGCCCAAACACTATATTTACTAGGAACTAATCAGGCAATTATTATCCATTTAGGAAGTGGTATTCATGAAATTAAACCAAGGTAATATGTTAATTGAGGTCTTAATCGCAATTGTTGTGGTAATGATTGTTGTATCTAACATTTATCAAATAAGTAAGCTAGGTCAGACACGCTTAAAAATTAGGGAGCAATATGAAGAAAGCTTTTACTAGTTTAAACTTACTGATTGCACTCTTACTTTCAACCGGACTTTTATCACTATTGGTATCATCACTAAATATTCTTAGTCACTCAGTCGATAAATCATATAATCAAGAATATCTAGCTAGTCTTCAAATCCAAAATATTTTAGCGCATGCAAAAGATTTACTAGTGGAAGATAATCTTTTAAGTTTTAATTATTTAGGTGAAGCGCGTCAGCTTAAATATGTAAATCAAAAGTTAATTATGACACCAGGTACCGTTATTTATTTTCTTGATGTTGAGAAATTTAAGTTTGAAATATTAGATGGTAAAGTCATATTAAATATTTATCGCGATTATCATTATCGCTACTTGATAGGACTTTATGAATAGGGGTTATATCTTAGTTTTATCACTGATTACATTACTCATGAGTTCTATCTTTTTGTCTTTAGCCATAGCTAATACAAAAGAAGAAATGGAGTTTGTAGCTGAGAGTAAATTACTTAGTGAGCGCTATGAAGCAGAAAGATGGATTATTGCCGAAGCGCTCTTTTATGCTAGTTTTGAACTTGATGATGAAATAAGTGAGACATATGGAGATTATGTCTATTTAATTGAAATTGAAGCTAATGCGATTAAGATCTTAGTAAGTGGTAAGGAAGAGTATGCAATAAGCTTACGATACGATAGCGAATGCACCTGTTTCAAGGATATTTTGTATGAGTAAATGTGGTATAATAACTTTGGTGATTATATGATAAGACAAAGTAGCTTAATGGCACTTCTTAATGAAAATGATATTGACGCAATGTTAGTTACAGAAGAATCTAATGTATATTATTATTCTGGCTTTCTTTCGACTAATGCAAGTCTCTTAATTACAGCTGAAAAAGCTTATTTAATTACAGATTTCCGCTATAAAGAAATGGCGGAAAAATTGGATAATGGCTTTGAAGTATTAATTACGGGTGAAAACTCATCCTTATCTGATGTTGTAAATAAACTAAGGAAAAAGCATAAGTATAATTCAATTGGACTTGAGGGTGATTATGTCACACGCAATCAGTGGTTGGATTATGAGCGTCATATTAATGTCCGAATTAAAGATATTAATATTGATCAGTTAAGAGAAGTAAAAGATCAGAGTGAAGTGGAAATAATTAAGGCAGCAATTAAAATTGCGGAAGAGGCTTTTATTAAAACACTCGACTTTCTCGAAGTAGGTAAGAGTGAGAAGGAAGTTGCCCGTTATCTTGAAAATGAAATGATGAAGCTTGGTGCTGAGTCAGTTTCATTTACGACAATTGTCGCAAGTGGTGAGCGCTCATCATTACCACATGGTGTAGCCAGTGATAAATTAATTAACAATAATGAACTTATCACATTTGACTTTGGTTGTAAGTATAAGAATTACTGTAGTGATATAACGAGAACTGTCGCAATTGGCGAAATTAGTCCCGAGTTAGTTAAGGTTTATGAAACAGTTAAGGCCGCTAATCAGTTAGGTCTAGAAACTGTGAGAGCCGGAATGAGTGGGATGGAAGTTGATGCGATTGTTCGCAAGTTTATTTATGATGCAGGCTATGAAGGTAAATTTGAACATGGACTAGGTCATAGTATTGGTATTGATATTCATGAAAACCCAAGACTAAGAAATGATATGGATCATCAGTTACAAGTTGGAAACATCGTAACGATTGAACCAGGTATTTATCTTGAAGGAATTGGTGGCGTCAGAATTGAAGACGATGTATTGCTATTAGAAGATGGTATTGAAGTTTTAACAAGTTTAGATAAAGAACTTATTTACGTAGGAGGTAAAATATGATTTTAATTAACGATTTACGAGCAGGAATGACATTTGAGTTAGATGGAGAGTTACTATTAGTTTTAGACAAGACAAATAATAAGACGGCACGAAGCCAAATGAGTATTAAAACTAAAGTCAAAAACTTACGTACAGGATCAATTACAGAATTATCTTGGACAAGTGGCGATAAAGCGAAGAAAGCACATATCGATAAGAAAGAAATGCAATACTTATATGATGACTCAGCTAACTTAGTCTTTATGGATAATGAAACTTATGAGCAAATTGAAATCCCGAAAGAAAAAGTTGAATGGGAAATGAATTTCTTAAAAGAATCTTCAATTGTTGAAATTGTTATGTATCATTCTGAAATTATGGGAATTAACTTACCTGATAAAGTTGCTTTAAAAGTTACTGAAACAGAACCAGCAGTTAAAGGCGATACAGCAACATCAGCTTCAAAAAATGCAGTTTTAGAAACTGGCTTAGAAGTTAAAGTACCATTATTTATTTCTGTAGATGAAGTGATCTTAGTAACTACAGAAGATGGGAAATATAGTTCAAGAGCTTAAGAGGGGGCATTATGGGACAATTTTCACGAGTAAATAAAAATAAAGAAATGTATCAAAATATCCTTGAAGAAAAGGATTCTCAAATTATTGATGCTTCACTGCGTGATTTTGAACGTCGTACATCAAAAACCAAAGTAAGCGAAGATACTTATCAAGCTAGTCGTTATAAAGTTAAAGATAATTACATTAGTTTAACTAGTGGCGATGAAGACATTGTTGAAGAGCTTGAAGAAGTGAGTGTTGAAGAAGTTAGTCCAATCTTAAATGAAGAAGAAACTAAAGTATATGGAAAAGAGATAATCGAAGATAAAGACCTTTTGTCTGACTTTATTGAAGAAGTAAAACATTACAATATTAATAAAGGATTAAGATCATTCCAAGATACGCAATCAAATATATTATCAAATCTACAGAAGAATAATGAACTTGAAAGACCAAAAGCAGTTGTGGAATTAACAAGCGAAATTCAAAAAATTATAGATGATTTAGAGAATCAAAATGAAATTCTGGAAGAAAAAGAAGAAACTAAAGAAGTTTTAATTGATAACTTTAAACCGCTAAATGATAACGATGATCGTGTCATTGCGGAAATGTTAGATCAAATTGAAACAAGTGCCTTAAATGTAATTGAACCAATTAATGAACTTTTAGAGCAAACAAGTGAATTAGCACTTGTTGAAGAAAAGCTAGAAGCAGATTTAGTTAATCCAGTTAATTCATATGAGGCTAACGAGTTATTAGAGTTAACTCAAACTTTAAGTATGAAACTTGATTTACAAGAAAATGAATTAAATGAAGTTAAAGAACATACATCATTTTTAGATAAATTACTGACAGTTATTATTGTCTTATTAGTGTTAGCACTGATTGGACTTGCTGTCTTTGGAATTTGGTATATTAAGAAGGAAAGAGGTTTTTAAGAATGTTTAATGTTGCAATTGATGGGCCTAGTGCTGCAGGGAAATCGACTATTTCCAAAATTATTGCTAATAAATATAATTTAGTTAAATTAGATACAGGCGCAATGTATCGTATTGTTGCACTACTTGTATCAAGAAATAATTTGGATGTAAATAGTGAAGAAGCAGTATTATCTGTCTTTGATAATATGGACTTAGAAGTTATGGCGAATGGTGACATGATTTTAAATGGTGCGCTTATTCGCGATGAAATTAGAAATGATGAAATTTCAATGTTAGCTTCAACAGCTTCTAAGCATGAACTAGTGCGTGCACGCTTAGTTAAATTGCAACAAGATATCGCAAAGGCCGGCGGTTATTTACTTGAAGGTCGCGATATTGGAACAGTTGTATTAAAAGATGCAGAAGTTAAAATTTACTTAGAAGCAGATTCAGAAGTTAGAGCGCAAAGACGCTATGACGAATATATTGCAAATAACTTAGATGTTGCTTTTGCAGATATAAAACAAGATATAGAAAAACGTGATTACCAGGATAAAAATCGTGAACACTCACCATTAAGACAAGCAGACGATGCCGTCTTAATTGATGTTAGTCATTTAAGTATCGATGAAGTTGTCGATGCAATATCTGCGGTAATTGATAGTAAGGTTGTGGTTTAAATGGTAAGTGGTACAGTAGCAATTGTTGGTCGTCCAAACGTTGGAAAATCAACAATATTTAACCGTTTCTTAGGTGAGAGGCACTCAATTGTCGAAGATACTCCAGGAGTAACAAGAGATCGTATATACTCGCAAATAGAATGGTTAACGCGTAAATTTACACTGATTGATACAGGCGGTATTCAACTTGATGAAGCTAGTTTCCAACAGGAAATTAACATGCAAGTTGAAATTGCTGTTGAAGAAGCCGATACAATTATTTTTATCGTTGATGGTTTAGTTGGTTTACAAGAAGATGATTATTTCATCGCTAAAATGCTACGCGAAAGTGGTAAGCATATTATACTTGCAGTTAACAAAATTGACGATATTGAACATATTAATAATATTTATGAATTTTACAATTTAGGTTTAGGTGATCCAATTGCACTATCCGGTGAACACGGGATTGGTGTTGGTGATGTTTTAGACCGTGTTGTTAAATCATTAGAGCATGTTGAAGCAGCGCCAAAAGATGATGCAATCCGCTTTGCGGTAATTGGTCGTCCAAACGTTGGAAAATCAACACTAGTTAACAAACTTTTAAATGAACAAAGAGTTATTGTTTCCGATATTGAAGGAACAACGCGAGATGCCATTGATACAAGATTTGTCGATGAAGAGAGTCAAGAAGAATTTGTTGTTGTTGATACAGCAGGGATTAGAAAACGTGGTAAAGTTTACGAAAGTATCGAAAAATACTCAGTCTTAAGAGCAATGAGTGCGATTGATAAAGCTGACGTTGTTGTCTTTGTAATTGATGGTGAAGCTGGTATTCGTGAACAAGATAAAACAGTTGCGGGCTACGCAGTTAATGCTGGTAAGCCAATCCTTATTGCATATAATAAATGGGATGCAGTAGATCCTGATGAGAAAGATATTCATGCGAAAACTGAAGAAATAAGAAATGAGTTTGTTTACTTAAAATATGCTCCAGTAATCTTTATCTCTTCACTAACAGGTCAAAGAGTAAATCGTATTGTTGGTCATGTTAAAGAATTATATGAAAACTCTAATCGTCGTATTTCAACTTCAGTATTAAACGAAGTAATTTTAGATGCACAAGTCATGACGCCACCACCAATTCATAATGGTCGTCGTTTAAGAATATATTATGCAACACAAGTTGGGGTTGTTCCGCCAACATTTATTTTATTTGTTAATGATGAGAACTTATTACACTTCTCATATAAACGTTACTTAGAAAATAGATTGCGTGATGCCTTTATCTTTGATGGAACGCCAATTAAGATTATTGCGCGTAAGAGGAGTGAATAAATGTTTGTAGGTGTTATTGGAAGCGGTAGCTGGGGAACAGCTTTAGCCCAAGTCTTAGTTGATAATAATGTTGAAACACTTATTTGGGGAAGAGATATTGAAGAAGTAAATAAGATTAATGTTAATCATGAAATTAAGTATTTCCCTAATACTAAAATTAGTGAGAAATTAAAGGCGACAAATAATTTTGCCGATTTAGCGGATGCTGACGTATTATTAGTTGCTACGCCAACCATTGCATTAAATTCAGTAATTGAAATGATTAATGAGTATGCGAAAAAAGAAATGATTATTATAAATGTTTCCAAAGGTTTATTCCCAGAAACGGGCGAAAGATTATCCGTCGCAATTGAGCGTTTAATTAAGCCTAGCTTACTAAAGTCAGTTGTATCACTAGTTGGACCAACTCATGCCGAAGAGGTTATACAACGCATGGAAACAGTTGTTACATCAGTATCTAATGATCAAGCTAGTGCTGAACTTGTTCAAGAGCTATTTGCGAATGAATACTTTAGAGTTTATACCAGTGATGATGTAATTGGGGCTGAGATTGGTGCCGCAGTTAAAAACGTTATTGCGATTGCTGGTGGGATCTTAGTTGGAGTTGGTCTTGGTGACAATGCCAAAGCAGCTTTAATCTCACGCGGACTTGCAGAAATTGCGCGTCTTGGTGTTGCCATGGGTGCACGTTTAGAAACCTTTATGGGACTAACTGGTGTTGGTGACTTAATTGTTACAGCAACAAGTGTCCATTCGCGTAACTATCAAGCCGGACTGCAAATTGGTAAATATGGTTCTGACTATTTTTGGGAAAATAATAAAACAACGGTCGAGGGTGCAAGGGCAGTTGTTGAAGTTTTAAAACTTGCAAAAGAATTTAATGTATCGATGCCACTATCAAGTGCTGTCTACAATGTTTTATATGAAAAAGCAGATGTTCATTCAATGATTACAGAATTAATGACACGTGATTTAAAAAGTGAACATAAATAATGTTTAGGTTGATATTACCTAGCTAAAGTGGTATTATTAGATAATAGAAAAGAGGTTTTTTTATGAGCGAAGTATTAAATAAAAAAGCATTATCAGAAAACATAGCTGAAGAGTTTGACTTCACTAAAAAAGTGGGAACGGAAATCGTTAACTATGTATTAGAAACATTTACAGAAGTTCTTGCTAAAGGTGGAACAGTTGAGTTAAGTGGTTTTGGTAAGTTTGAAGTAAGACACCGTCCAGAAAGACCCGGAATCAACCCAGCTACAAAAGAAAGAATTGTAATTAAAGCATCTAATTCACCAGCTTTCAAAGCTGCTAAGGGATTAAAAGACGCAGTTAATCAATAATTACTAAATAAGTCGTATTATACGATTTAATTAAGAAGACCAAGCTAAATAAGTTAATTACTTACTTTAGTCTCGGTCTTTTTATTTGCTTTAAGAATTCTGTAGCAATGGTTTATATATTGTTGGCTTTATTGTATAATAGATAAGATTATAGATTTGTAGAGAAAGGGGATATGAATGTTTCTCACAAGAATAGAAATGCAAGGATTTAAATCTTTTGCTGATAAAGTAGTTATTAATTTTGACCAAGAAATAACGGGAATTGTTGGGCCAAATGGTTGTGGTAAATCAAATATTACCGATGCCATTAAATGGGTTTTAGGTGAACAATCTGCCAAATCATTACGTGGTACAAGTATGACTGATGTAATCTTCTCAGGTTCAGCTGAACGTAAGACAGTAAACTTAGCAGAAGTATCATTAGTTTTTAATAATGAACGCAAGTTTTTAAACTCCGAATTTAACGAAATTGAAATTACCCGTCGAATTCATCGCGAAAATGGTGAAGGAGAATACTTAATAAATAAAGTTCCGGTAAGATTAAGAGATGTTCAAGATTTAATCATGGATACAGGAATCGGTCGTGACTCACTCAGTATGATTTCACAAGGTAATATTTCAACCTTTGCTGAATCGCGTCCTATTGATCGTCGTGCACTTTTTGAAGAGGCAGCAGGTGTATCTAAGTACAAGAAAAGAAAGATTGAATCATTAAATAAATTATCACGTACACAAGAAAACTTAGAACGTGTCGAAGATATTTTAAGTGAGTTAGAAAGACAAGTAAAACCACTAAAAAGAGCCAAAGACAAAGCGCTCAAATTTAGAGAGTTAAAAGAACAATTAGAACAAATTGAAATTTCAGTATTAGTTTCTGATATTAGCTTCTTTACAAGTCAACTAGATAAACTAAATGCTGACTTAGAGAAATTCCAATCAGACTACGCTGTCTTTGAAACAACAGTTAATGTTCATGAAGTTTCAATTGCTGAATCACGTGCTAATTTAAGAGAAATCGACCGTGATATTAGTCAATTACAAAGTCAAATTTTAAATACGGTTAGTGAAATTCAACTTTTAGAAACACGCCGTGTTGAAGTAGATGAAAAGCGTAAATACTTACTTGAATCAGGATCAAACGAAATCAAGGCCCAACAATTAAAATCATTACTAGTTGAAGCTGAGTTTGAATACAATGATCGTAAAGAGCGCCAAAGTGAACTAACACGTGAAATTGAACAATTAAACAAGCAATTAGATAATACGCTTGATAAGCAAATCAAACATAACCAATCATTAAATGAAATCTCAATGGTTATCTCAAGAATTAATAAGCGCCAAGACGTTTTAAAAGCAATGTTAGAACAACCATTCCGTCAACAACAAGGAGTTAATTCAATTATTAAAGCGAAAAACTCTATTAATGGAATCTGTGATGTCGTTTCAAACTTAATTACAGTTGAAGATGGTTATGAACAAGCAATTACAACGGCACTTGGTGGAGCTATGTACTTTATCGTTACTGAAGATGAACGCTCATCACGTGATGGAGTTAACTTCTTAAAGAAAAACCGTGGTGGACGAGCAACATTCTTAGCTTTAACAGTAATGAAAGAACGCTATATTCGTCATGAAGATGAAGTTATACTAAATAACACTCCAGGCTTCTTAGGCCTTGGATCAGACTTTGTGATTACAGCACCAAAGTTTGAAATCGTTAATCTATCACTCTTAGCTAATACGCTAATTAGTGATAACTTAGTTAATGCCCAAGAGTTAGCGAAAAGATTAAGATATCGTTATCGAGTTATTACAATTGATGGTGAAATTATTAATGCTGGGGGATCACTAACTGGTGGATCACTTCGTGATGCAACATCACCATTAACAATGCAAAAAGAGTATGAGAAAAATGAAACAGACCTTTTAGCAAACAATGAATTAATTAATAGATATCAAAATGTTGCTAATACAATTAGAATCTCAAAAGAGAAGATTGAAGCAGAACTCTTAAACAATCGAATTAGACTTGCGCAAATTGAGCCGGTCCTAGATGCAAAACGCGCTAAATACGAATCAGTTAAAGATGAATACAATCTACTTAAGCCAGATATTCAAAACTTAAACCTTGAAGTTGAACAAGCCGATGAGATTGTTAAGACCTTAACTGAATACTATTCAAAACGTGATCAGATGACAATCTTAATTAAAACTAAGAATGACGAAAAACATCAATTATCAAATGAAATTGATCGTCGTGAAGTTCAAATTAAGCAAATTCGCAATCAATACAAAGACACTTTAGACAACTTAACAGAAATTAAGTTAGATATTGTTAAAGCGGAATCTAAGATTGAAAATGACTTAGCGCGCTTAGCATCAGAATATCAATTAACTTATGAAAGAGCTAAAGACAATTACACCAGTGAAAATGTTGAGACTGATCGTCTGCAAGTATCTAACTTAAGAAGAGAGATTGAAGCATTAGGTAATGTGAATATGATGGCTCCGGAAGAATATGCGGAAGTATCAGAACGTTATGAATTTATCAAACATCAATTTGAAGATTTAGTTGGGGCACGTGATCAATTACTTGGTGTTATTGATGAGATGGATGAAGTTATGATTATTGAATTTAAGGATATGTTTGACAAGATTAACGCTGAACTACAAGATGTGTTCGCTAAGTTATTCGGCGGCGGATCAGCAACACTAATTTTAGAGGATCCAGAAGATCTACTAAATACTGGTATTGATATTGACGTTCAACCACCGGGGAAATCAATTCAAAATATCCGTTTATTCTCAGGTGGAGAAAAAGCCTTAATCGCAATCTCAGTATTATTTGCGATCCTTAAAGCACGTCCCGTCCCATTATGTGTCTTTGATGAGGTTGAAGCGGCGCTGGATCAAGCCAATGTTGAGCGATTCTCAAATTATTTAAGAGAGTTTTCAAAAGATACCCAGTTTATTGTTGTTACGCACCGTCCTGGTACAATGTCGAAAGTCGATGTTTTATATGGAATTACGATGCCACTACAAGGTGTATCACAAATGTTAAAAGTAGAATTAAAAGAAGCAAAAGAATTTTCTGAAGAGGTGAATGTAAATGAGCTTTCTTAGTCGATTAAAAAATAAAGTATTAGGAAAAGATAATCAAAAAGAATATCTAAGTGGTTTTAAGAAAACTTCTGATTCATTATCAAAATCAGCAGCTAATCTTGAAAAGACATTTAGAAAAGTTGATGAAGACTTCTTAGAACAATTAATGATTATGTTACTTGAAAGTGATATTGGTTATGAGACAGCAGATAAGATTGTTTCTGAACTTCGCCAATATGATAAAGAATATATCATCGCATCATTCTCACGTGTAATGGAGTTTGTTGTTGAATCAATGGCAAATATTTATGGTCAAGATGAAGATCAATTCAGTTTTATTAATAATGATGGTATTAAAGTAATTCTCTTAGTTGGAGTTAATGGATCAGGTAAAACAACATCTGCAGCTAAGCTGATGGCTAAGTATAAGGATGAAGGCCATAAGGTAGCGGCTGTTGCAGCTGATACCTTTAGAGCTGGTGCCATTGAGCAATTAGCTAAATGGGGTGAGCGCTTAGACGTACCTGTTATTAAAGGGATTGAAAATGGCGATCCTTCGGCAGCAATTGTTGATGGAGCACGCTATGCCAAAGATAATGCTATCGATATTTTAATTATTGATACGGCCGGAAGACTTCAAAATAAGAAAAATCTTATGATTGAACTTGAAAAGATGAAACGGGTTTTACAAAGAGAAATTCCTGGTGCACCAAGTGCTGTTTGGTTAGTAATTGATTCAACGACTGGCCAAAATGGAATTTCACAGGCAGCAGTCTTCTTAGAAGCAACGGATGTAACTGGAATAATCTTATCGAAAATGGATGGCACGGCAAAGGGTGGTATCATTATTGCGATTAAGAATACACTAAATTTACCAGTGGTCTTTGTTGGTGTTGGTGAGCGTACCGAGGATCTAATTCCCTTTGATATTGACTCATATTTAAATTCAATTGCTGTAGGACTTGAAAATGTTAGAAAATAGCGAATATTTCAACAATCTATTTGCTTGGTATGGTAAACTATTAACCGATAAACAACAAGAAATAATGGTTAGCTATTATGAAGAAGATTTATCAATAAGTGAAATTGCGACTAATAACAAAGTTAGTCGTGCCGCCGTTTTTGATGCAATTAAGCGATCGGAAGATTTATTGGAACACTATGAAAGTAAGTTAAAAGTATTTTCTAAGTTTACTTTACGTTCAGAGCAGTACAAAAAATTAAAAGATTTAAAAATTGATCAGGTGGATGAAATTGTGGAGTTATTAGAAGAAATAGAATAAAGGAGAAAGTATGAATAAAATTTTAGCAGTAAATGCAGGAAGTTCATCATTAAAATATCAAGTATTTGATGCCGATACTTTTAATGTTTTAGCTAGTGGGATTATTGAGCGAATTGGAAAAGAAGATGCAATAGCAACAATCAAGGCAGATGGTGTCAAAGAGAAAAAAGTATTAGAAATCTTAGACCATAAAGCTGCAGTTGCGATTGCTTTAGCTGATATCTTAGAATTCTCAAGTGTAAAAAACCTTGATGAAATTAAAGGTGTTGGTCACCGTGTAGTTCATGGTGGTGAAGACTTTGAAGATTCAGTCGTGGTTAGTGAAGATGCAATTGCAAAAGTTGATGCATTATCATCATTAGCACCATTACATAATCCAGCAAACTTAACAGGATACTATGCTTTTAAAGAGGTTCTAAAAGAAGCTCGTCACACATTTGTCTTCGATACGGCATTCCATCAAACAATGGAGCCAAAAGCATTCTTATATGCACTACCATATGAATACTATGAAGACTATCAAGTTCGTAAGTATGGTATGCATGGTACTTCACACAAATACATTGCAAAACGTACAGCTGAGTTATTAAACAAAGATATTGAAGACGTTAATACAATTGTTTGTCACTTAGGTAATGGAGCATCACTGGCAGCTATTAAGGGCGGTAAAGTAATTGATACATCAATGGGCTTCACTCCTTTAGCAGGTGTAATGATGGGAACGCGTACGGGTGATGTTGATCCAGCGGTCTTCCCATACTTACTTGAAAAAACTGGTTTATCAGTTGATGATCAAATGCGTATTTATAATCATGAATCAGGAATGCTTGGTATTTCTGGACTATCAAATGATGCGCGTGAAATTGAAGATGCAACAAATGCTGGACAAGAACGTGCTGTTCTAACTTCAGATATGTATGCATATAAAATAGCTAACTATATTGGAACTTACTTTATTCACTTAGGTCATGTTGACGCAATTGTCTTCACAGCTGGGATTGGTGAAAATGATGCGGGTGTAAGAGCACGTGTTATTGATAATGTTTCCGAAGCACTAAAAATTAAGTTTAATCATAAACTAAACTCTGAAGTTCGTGGAATTGAAGTTGAACTATCTGAAGCTGATTCAGAAGTTAAAGTATTCATTATTCCAACTGATGAAGAATTAATGATTGCTCAAGATACTAAACGATTACTAGGCTTATAAAATGACTGAGTCTATAATCAACTTAGTTGAAGAGTACGACAAAATTATTATATTTCGTCATCTTGAAGGTGATGGAGATGCACTAGGTTCACAGTGGGGCTTATACTACTTCTTAAAGGACAAATATCCACATAAAGAAATATATGCTGTTGGTGATGAAACTAAGGGCTATGCTGGCGTCTATCCAGAGCCACATGATCTAAGTGAAGGTCAGTACAAAGGGGCCTTAGCGATTATTGTAGATACCGCTAATCAAGAGCGCATCTCAGGTAAGTTCTATGTTCATACTGATAAGATTATTAAAATTGATCATCACTTACCAGTCGATAATTATGGTGTTATTAATTTAGTTGATGAGAAAAGATCATCATGTGCTGAAATCGTTACTGAATTATTAAAAGCCTGGTCAAATGATCAAGCCTTAGTTTATGAGGCAGCTTATAATCTATATTCAGGAATAGCGTCTGATACACAAGGTTTCTCAATCTCATCAGTTAATTCAAAAACATTTATGATGGCAGCTTACCTAATGGAATCAGAAATTAATCCATCAGAGATAAGTCAAAAATTAAGACAAGTTGATCTACAAGTCTTTAAATTTCAAGCTTATGCCACAAGTAAAATTACTTATGTCAGTGATAGTTTCGCTTACTTAGAAATTAGCCAAGCTGATTTAAGTGAGTATAATCTTGATGTTCAAGAAGTTAAGTTTTTGGTCAATGTAATGCGACCAATAAAAGGCTTAAAAGTTTGGGGACTTTTTATTGAGGTTGAACCAGAACTTTACTCAGGATCACTAAGATCACATGGTATAAACATTAATGCGATTGCGAGCCTCTATGGTGGCGGTGGACATCTTCAAGCATCTGGCGTAAAAAATCTTACTCCAGTTAGCAAAGCAGATATAATTAATGATTTACTAGCAGTAAGTAAATAATGAATATAAAATGGAGCAATAATATTGCTTCATTTTTTATTTGCCTGACTATCCAGTGGCTACTGTAAGCTTATAAATGCTATAATATGATTAGAAAGTAGGTATATATGTTTGCTCTCTTAGATGTTAAAAGTTCATATTCTTTTTTAGATGGGGTAATGAGTGTTCAGGATATTGTGAAGACTGCTCATTCTTTTAACTATGCTGCTTTAGCAATTAATGATTTAGATAATCTCCATAACTTAATGGAATTAAAAATGTATGCCGAAAAATACAATATTAAACCAATCTACTCACTACGTGTTGAACTAACTGAACCAGATCCAATTACATACTTATTATATGCCAAAGATAATCAAGCTTATTTAGACCTTTTAGAATATTCTAGTTTACTTAATAGTGATGATTATGAAAACTCATTTAATGAGTTAGCTAAGTTTAGTCAAAATGCGGTTGTGATTATTTATGGTGAGGGTGGGATAATTGAGAGTGAGCAAGTTAATACGAAAGCTTACTTAGAGTTATATCAAGCCAAGCTTAAGGATTTCTATATTGGAATTTCCAATAACTCATCAAATAAATGGAAGATTGATAATGATGAACTTAAACTTTTATGTCATAGTTTAAAGATTGAAACAGTTGCACTTCCTAAAGTTGATTTTTTAGAGGAAGCAGATAAAGATTTAAAGAAGTTATCTACTGCATTAAAGTACAATCGACCATTTAATGATCATGCCAATTACGTTAATGAGAAGAACTTCTTTTTAAGTAAGGAATTAATAGAGCGCTTTTATGATCAGGCTGATATTGATAATACGATTGTGATTGCGAATAAATGTAACGTAAACTTCAACACTTTAGAAAAAGCTAAGTTACCTAAATTTGCAAGTCCGAATAATTTAGCAAGTGAAGACTATCTAGTTAGTCTTTGTGTTAAAGGCTTAGAACTACGCCGTAATAACCAAGTAAGTTATGAATATAGTGAACGTTTAAAATATGAACTATCAATTATTAATCAGATGGGTTTTGCTGATTATTTCTTAATTGTTTATGACATTATTTTATTTGCGCGAAAAAATGATATTTATGTTGGACCCGGTCGTGGATCTTCAGCAGGCTCACTCGTGGCTTATGTTTTAGGGATTACCCATATTGATCCAATTGAAAATAGTTTACTATTTGAAAGATTCTTAAATCCAGAATGTATTTCACTACCCGATATTGATATTGATTTTCCTGATAATCGTCGTCAAGATATTATTGATTATGTTGTATCAAAGTATGGTTATGATCATGTAGCGCAGATTGTTACATTTGGAACCTTTGCGGCACGCCAAGCTTTAAGAGATGTTGGTAAGGCCTTAATGATTCCTTCATACAAATTAGATGCTTTATCAAACTTAATTAAAGAATCAAAACAAACAACCTTAGCCGATACTTATAAATATAGTAATAAGTTTAAAAAAGAAATTGATAATGATAATAAGTTAAGCCAATTATATAAATTAGCCTCGAAACTTGAAGGTTTAAACCGTCATACTTCGATTCATGCGGCCGGTATTGTCTTATCAGCCGATTCAATCTATAAACATGTTCCCATAATTAGAAGGGCGGATACTAGTGTTTCGCAATACTCAATGAACTACTTAGAAGAGCTAGGTTTAAATAAGATCGATCTGCTTGGACTAAGAAACTTAGCCATCATTGCGGAAGTTGCGAGTTCAATTGAAAACTTTGAGATTCTAAAGATTCCACTTAACGATCAAAAAACTTTTGAACTGCTCCAATCAGGCGACACAGCTGGGATCTTTCAACTTGAATCATATGGTATGAGTAAATTAATTAAAGATATGGGACCAAGTAAGTATACGGAACTGGTTGCGGCTATCGCACTTTATCGTCCAGGTCCAGTAAAAAATATACCAACCTTTTTAGAAAATCGTAAAGATCCAAGTAAAATTGTTTATATGCATAAGAAGCTTGAGCCAATCTTAGCAGAAACTTATGGGGTCATTGTTTATCAGGAGCAGATTATGCAAATAGCGCAAGTAATGGCTAACTTCTCATTGGCAAAAGCCGATATCATGCGTAAAGCCATGGCTTCCAAACAAGCTGATCTTCTAGTCTCAATGCGGGAAGAATTTATTTTAGGATCATTAAAAATGGGCTATACTAAGACCTTAGCTGTTCAAATCTATGATCTAATTGAAGAGTTCTCAAACTACGGATTTAACAAAGCCCATTCCTATGCTTACGGGTTGATTGCATATCAAATGGCTTATTTAAAGGCTAATCATTATTTAGAGTTCTACTTAGCACTATTAAATGGAAGTCTGGGCGCTGATAGTAAAACTAGTGAGTATGTCCAAGCTTCTAAGCAAGTTGGAATTAATATCTTTGGACCAAATATTAACTATAGTCAAAATGAATATATTAAGAGTAATAATTCGATTCTCTTTCCACTATCTTCAATTAAGGGGATTGGTAAGGCCATCGTTAATAAATTACTAGCAGAGCGCTCTCAAGGTCTCTTTACAGATTACTTTGATTTTATTGCTCGCTCAAACTTAATTGGTATTTCAAAAGGGATTGTGGAAGCCTTGATTTATGCTGGTGCATTAGATTTATTTGATTATAATCGTACGACGATGATTAGTATGTTAGATCAAGCCTATATGTATGCTAACTTAGTAAAGGTTGATGTTGAGCCAGTCCGTTTAGACTTCGATATTGTCTCAAAGCCACAAATGCGAAAGCTCGCTAAAGACTCATTTAAAGAAATGGAAATGGAAAAACATTACTTGGGACTCTATTTATCGACCCATCCAATTAGTGAGTATAAAGAATCAATTAATTATCAAGGTGATTCAATTCTAAGTGTTAAGCAAAGCAAGCGAACGCGAAACTTACTTGGTTTAGTTAAGAAGGTTAAGACCCACCGCACTAAGTATGGCGATCTGATGGCATTTATTGCGCTTGATGATGAAACTAGTTCAATTGATATTGTCTTAATGCCCAATGTATATAAATTAGTTGCTGATGATTTAAAGATCGATCAGTATGTAACCATCAGTGGTAAAATAAATCAAAAAGATTCAATCTTAGTTGATCGAATCGAAATAAGAAAGTGAGTGATTAGATGTATAAAATTTTAATTGTCGATGATGAAGAAAGAATTAGAAATGTTATCGCAACATATGCGAAAAATGAAGGTTATGAAGTTACGCATGCTAGTAATGGACTAGAGGCCATCGACTTAGTCTTAGAAAATAAATATGACATTTTAATTTTAGATATAATGATGCCAAAGCTTGATGGTTTCTCAACCTTAAAGCGTATTCGTGAAACGTCTGATACTCCAGTAATTATGTTATCAGCACGTCAAGAAGAGTATGATAAATTATATGGCTTTGAACTTGGAGTTGATGATTATGTCACTAAGCCATTTTCAGTTAAAGAATTAATGGCGCGTATTTCGGCAATTCTTCGCCGTGATAGTCAAACCGTTAGTCACAAGGTCTTCCAATTTGAAGGCTTAAAGGTTGATGTTGACTCACATATCGTTGAAGTTAATGGCGAAATCGTCCACTTAACACCAAAAGAGTTTGAAGTACTGCATTTCTTAATCTTAAATAAGAATAAAGTCGTTACCCGTGAGCGTTTTTTAACGGAACTATGGAACTATGATTATTTTGGTGATGATCGTACGATTGATACGCATATTAAAATGTTACGTTCTAACTTACAAGAGTATCGTAAGTTTATTGTAACTGTCCGTGGAATCGGCTATCGTTTTGAAGACTAAATTTAATAAATTTACTAAAGGTATAACTTTTCAGGCATGGCTTATTTTTACTGTGTTTGCTTCAGTTATCCTTTTAGTTTTATGGTTCTTACAACTATCACTAATTACTCCTTATTATCGTAATGCGAAAATCAATTCAGTCCAAACAATAACTGATTCAATTGAAAATATGATTACCGATAATAAACCACTCTCACTACTTGAGCAAGTTGCTCGTGATAATTCTCTGTGTTTAATTATTGTCGATGAATTTAATAATGTGACTGAGTTTAATGGGATTGGCTCTGGCTGTTATATCCTCTCATCAAATACTGATCAAGAGTTTGACTTTATTGCTTTTCAAAAGAGTTTACGTGAGAGTGAAAATCATGAAGCTAGTGCTTTTGTTGAACATGGATCAGAGATGTTAGTCTTTGGCCGTGAAATTCATCCAAATCTTGGTAAGTTTACAATTTTAATTAATGCCAGAATTACACCTGAAAAAGCTGGCTTAGTTTTAATTCAAAATCAATTTGTTACATTAACGATTATTGTCTTACTTGTCGCAACTTTAGCTTCATTATTAATTTCTCGTAAGGTTGCTAAACCATTTATCGTCATGACTGAGAAAGCTCGTAAATTAGCTAATGGTAATTTTGATATTAACTTTACCGAAACCAAAGAGGGGTATAATGAATTTAATGACTTAGCGGCTTCACTTAACTATGCAACTGATAAACTTAAACATATTGATGAGCAAAGAATGGATCTAATTGCCAATGTGTCACATGATATTCGTACGCCTTTAACAATGATTTTGGCTTACTCGGAAATGATTGATGACTTTTCTAAAAATGATGAGAAGTTACTCTTGGAACATTTAGATGTTATTCGCTCAGAAGCACTGTACTTAGATGAGTTAATTAAAGATATCTTAGAGCTGTCGACTTTAGAATCAGGTAATTTCTCCTTAAACTTAGCTGAATTTAATTTAAATGCTTTAATTAAAAGGGCTGTTGAACACTTTACTGGCAATATTACTTTTACTTATGATGGCAATTATAATGTCTTGGCTGATGAGACGAAGATTAATCAAGTCGTTTATAACTTCTTAAATAATGCTTTATTACATGCTAAAGCGAAAGAGGTTAGAATTAATCTGCGTGCACATGATGATAAGGTTTATGTTGAAGTTATCGATGATGGTATTGGTATTGATGAAGCTGATCTGGCTGATATATGGGAGCGATATAATAAGCTAAATAAGAACTTCCACCGCGAAAGAAATTCAACGGGACTGGGCTTATCAATCTCGAAATCGATCATTAATGCTCATGGTGAAGAGGTAGGGGTTATCAGTGAACTCTACCAAGGATCGACCTTCTATTTCACGCTGACGCCTATAAAATAGTCAATTAAAGTGTTATAATTGACTGTGGTGATAGTATGAAGGGTAATTTATATTTAAAATTATTTACGTCTTCTTTTTCCCTTAGTGCCTTTACATTTGGCGGGGGTTTTGTAATTGTACCTTTGATGAAAAAGAAATTTGTTCAAGAATTAGCGTGGATTGAAGAATCAGAAATGCTTGATTTAGTTTCCATTGCTCAGTCTTCACCAGGTGCTCTAACAATCAATGCTTCAATATTGGTTGGGTACAAGGTAGCAGGAATTAGAGGCGCATTAACTACAGTAATTGGTAGTGCCTTACCACCTTTAATTATTATTTCAGTTATTTCATACTTTTATGAAGTCTTTATGGCTTCATTAATAATTCAAAAAATTTTAATGGCAATGAATATTGGGATTGCCGCAATCTTAATTGATGTCGTTTATGATTTAGCTAAGTTAGCAATTGATGACTTTAAATTATATTCAGTAATTGTCATGACAATCGTCTTTATTGCATCCTACATGGGTGTAAATATTATCTTAATTATCTTTATGGGTGGCTTTTCGGGCTACTTATACTTTAAGCGTAAGTATAAACTTAAGCAGGCAGGTGACTTAGAATGATCGAGTTACTAAAATTATTTTGGGCCTTCTTTCAAATTGGTTTATTTACAATTGGTGGTGGAGTTGCATCCTTACCTTTAATTGAAACGCTAATTGTTAAAAATCATGGTTGGATCTCATTTGAGCAGTTCTCACACTTGGTTGTTATATCAGAAATGACGCCAGGACCAATTGCGGTTAATGCTTCAACATTTGTTGGAAATCAATTGTTTGGTTTTGTCGGTGGTGTAGTTGCGACAACAGGTGTCATCTTTCCATCATTTATAATCGTTATCTTATTTGCGAAAGTGTATTTTAAATATCGTAATTTACAAGTAGTTAACTCAGTCTTAAATGGTTTAAGACCAACGGTCGTGGGCTTAGTTGCTTTTGCTACTTTTGGAATTACGCTAACAGCACTATTTAATACAAATGTTTTAGACTTTGCGCTCTTTGATATTAATTATTTGAAATTTATACTTTTAGGATTATACATTTGGATCTTGCGAAAGTATAAACCAAATCCAATCTTTATAATAATCCTTTCGGGCTTTCTTGGTTTTTTCATATTGTAAGCTGAAATGATTGACTATGCTATAAATAAGTGGTAAAATTGTAATGTTGTATCCCTATGGTACAACCGCTCATCGTAAGGTTAAAGTG
>JAAYHR010000050.1 GCA_012735275.1 Erysipelothrix sp. | reverse complement strand
TTCACCTTTTCTTAGGTTTAACTTAGTCATGATCGTTCCTTGGTACTCTGAAGGAGTTTCTACAACTACTTCTTCAATTGGTTCTGATTTAACACCATCGATATCTCTTAGGATAACTTCTGGTTTAGATAATGCTAATTCATATCCTTCACGGCGCATGTTCTCAACTAAGATAGTTAAGTGTAACTCACCACGTCCAGATACCTTAAATTTATCTGTAGTATCTAATGCTTCAACTTTTAATCCAACGTTAACTTCAAGCTCTTTATCTAAACGGTCTTTAATATTACGTGAAGTAATATATTTTCCTGAGCGTCCTGCAAGTGGCGAAGAGTTAACTAAGAAGTTCATTGATAATGTTGGTTGTTCAATAATAATGTGTTCAAGTGGCATAATGTGTTCTGGATCATTTAATGTATCACCGATAGTTAAATCATCGATACCTGAAATTAGAACAATATCACCTGATACTGCTTCATCAACTGAAACTCTTGAAGTACCATCATATGTGTATAGGTTTGCAATCTTACCTTTAACAATTTTACCATCAGCGCGTTCAATCGCAACTTGTTGGTTCTTTTTAACTGTTCCTTGGAAGACACGTCCAATACCTAAACGACCTGTAAAGTTATCGTATGCTAATGTTGAAATTTGAAGTTGTAATGGTTTATCCCTTAAGTCAGGATAAACAGGAGTGTGGTTAATAATTTCCTCAAATAAAGGAACAATGTTTACACGCTCATCTTCTAATTCTTTAACAACAATACCATCACGAGCAATACCGTATAGGATTGGGAAGTCTAACTGATCATCAGTTGCTTCTAAGTCCATGAATAGTTCGTAAGCTAAATCAACTACTTCTTCAGCACGCTGATCCTTCTTATCAATTTTGTTAATTAATAAAATTGGTTTTAAACCCATATCTAAAGATTTTTGTAATACGAAACGAGTTTGTGGCATTGGCCCTTCAGCCGCGTCCACTAATAAAATAACTGTATCTACAGTTTTAATAATTCTTTCAACTTCACTCGAGAAGTCAGCATGCCCTGGAGTATCAACTATGTTTATTTTATAGTCCTTATATTTTACTGATAAGTTTTTAGAATAGATTGTTATTCCGCGTTCTTTTTCAATATCATCACTATCCATAACACGATCTTCAAGTGTTTGGTGAGCTTCAATTAGCCCACTTTGATTAATAAACGCATCTACTAACGTCGACTTACCAGCATCAACGTGAGCGATTACCGCAATATTAATAATTTTTTGCATGTTTAATCACCTTTTCTAGCCGACTAATTATAACATATTTGTGCTAAGAATACTTTAATAAAGACTAAATTACATGACTATTTCACTTATTTTTATTCAAATTGCATAAAGAAAGCCTTAACATTCTATATTTTGATAAATAAAAAGACAATTACTTAATCTTTCGAAAGTATTTGTCCACAATTTCTAATACTGGGTATTCTTCAAAAACATTTGGATCAGCAATTAATGATTCTTTCTTAACTTTTGGATAACGTTTAATTATATATTCAAGTTTGGAAGCCATTGAGCGATTCTCAGCCGACCATAAGGCTTCAAGCGAAACTACATTTCGACTCTTAGTATAAGCTGCTGCTTCCTTTTCCTTAAGAACATGTTCACGCATACGGCGATCAATGTCAGCTGTAATTCCAGTATAAAGACTATTATCATCACATCTAACTATATATACATAATACATATTGATCAGCTCCTAATATTAACATTTTAGCATTTTTATCTATTTACTTCATTATGCCAAAATAGAGTAAATTCTTAGTGAAAAAAACAATAACTTTTTATAATAACCTAAGTTCATATAAAATACCACTATAATGATATTGGATAAGCGGATAATTCATGCTATTATAGATAAGAAAGAGATTTATCTCATAGTTTAATCGGGTTTAATCATTTCCCAGCTTGCATTATTAATTAATGATTTAGAATAAAGGTGATTTATGTTAGTAGAAAGATTTCTGAAATACGTTTCATTTGACACGGAGTCAGATCCAAGTAGTGAAACGATTCCTAGTACTAGTAAACAGAAGTTATTAGCTGAATACTTAGTTAAGGAACTACATGATTTAAAAGTTGATAATGCCCACATGGATGAATATGGATATGTATATGCTCATATTAAAGGTAATAATCCTGATGCTGATACAGTTGGCTTTATTGCTCATATGGATACTTCATTCGATTTTTCTGGAAAAGATGTTAAAACTAGAATAATTGAAGATTATGATGGTTTAGATATCAAACTAAATGATGATCTAACTACAAGTGTTGAAGTCTTCCCTTTCTTAAGTAATTTAAAAGGTCAATCATTAATCGTTACTGATGGTACTACATTACTAGGAGCAGATGATAAAGCTGGTATTGCTGAGATTATGACTTTAGTTGAATACTTAATGACTAGTGATGCCGCTCGTGGTGATATCTCAATCTGCTTTACACCAGATGAAGAAATTGGCCGTGGCGCTGATATGTTTGATTATAAGAAATTCAATGCTGACTATGCTTATACCTTAGATGGTGGTCCAGTTGGATCAATCGAGTTCGAAAACTTCAATGCCGCTTCAGCAGATGTCCATGTATCAGGAATTTCAATTCACCCAGGTGATTCAAAAGATAAGATGGTTAATGCAATTCTAATCGCAATGGAATTTAATTCGCTACTAGATGCAACTGCAAGACCTGAACATACTGAATCGTATGAAGGATTCTATCACCTCCATGATATGAGTGGTGATGTATCAAACACTGAGATGAACTATATAATTCGTGATCATGATAGCCAAGCCTTTGCCTTTAAGAAAAATCAAATTGTAAAAGCACGCGACTTTATTAATAATAAGTATCAAGCAGAATTAGTAAAAGTTGATGTGAAAGATTCTTACTACAATATGGCAAGCTTCTTTACAGATCAAATGCACATTATCGAATTAGCAAGAGAGGCAATTACAGCTCAGGGATTTGATCCAGTATCACTACCAATTCGTGGTGGAACTGATGGTGCTAGATTAACTTATGAAGGATTATTAACCCCAAATCTGGGAACTGGTGGCTACAACTACCACGGACCGCATGAATTTGCGGTAATTGAAGAAATGCAAGCGAGTGTTGAGATTATTAAGAATATTGTAAAAATTATAGGAGAGAGATAAAATGGATTACTTAAAACTAAAAGACGACTTTTATTGGATTGGTACTAGAGACTATAACCTAAGAACTTTCGATATTATTATGACAACTGAGTATGGATCAACATATAACTCATACTTATTAGAAGGATCAGATGCGATCGCAATTTTTGATACAACTAAGATTGCATTTGCTGATGACTTTATTAACACTATTAATCAAATTACTGATGTAAATAAAGTTAAGTACTTAATCTTAAGCCATACTGAACCAGATCATACTGGAATGATTACTAAACTATTAGATGTTCACCCTGACGTAGTTATTGTTGGGACACAAATCGCGATTAACTTCTTAAAAGAAATGGTCAACAAAGACTTCCAACACCACGCAATTAAAAACGGCGAAATTCTATCACTTGGAAACTATAATTTAGAGTTTGCAGTCCTTCCACAATTACACTGGCCAGATACTATGTATACTTACATTCAAGAATTAAAAACAGTTGTAACATGTGACTCATTCGGAGCTCACTTCTGTAGTGAAGAAATGTTATTGAGTGATGTTAAAGATCGTGAAGGATATGAAGCAGCACGTAAATACTACTTCGAAGTTATTCTTGGACCTTTCAAATCATTCATGCGTAACGGAATTAAATTTGTTGAAGATCATGACATTGATATGATTGCGGTTGGACATGGACCAATTATTGATTCAGGAATTGATGAATTACTTGAAACATACAAATCATGGACAGTAGAAATCCCTAGAAAAGATAAAGTAGTTATTACTTATGTATCAGCATATGGCTATACTAAAGTAATGGCAGACGCTCTAGAAAAAGAATTACGTGAACTTGGTTTAGAAACAGTTGCTTATGATCTTGAAACAGCAGACTATGCTGAAGTAAGAGCTGAGTTAGACGACGCTAAAGGATTACTAGTTGGATCACCAACAATTCTAGCAGATGCTGTCTTCCCAACTTATAACTTCTTATCAACGATTTTCCCAATTACTCACCACTTCCTTAAATCATCTGCATTTGGATCATTTGGTTGGTCAGGTGAAGCAGCAGGAAACCTTGTTGCACGTATGGGTCAGTTAAGAATGAAAACTATCCCAGGATATCGTGCTAAGTTTAATCCATCAGAAACTGAACTTGAAGGATTAAAAGAATGGGCACTAGAATATAAAGAACACGTATTAAGCTAATCTATCAAAAATACTAAAGGGTAAGTTCAATTTGAACTTACCCTTTTTAATCTATTTTTATATAATAATCTTCATATTCGTAGGATTTAATAATCCCCTTCATGAAAACTTCTCTGTTATTAATTTCCTTAGTTAATGCTGTTTCCAAGAGACTTTTATTTCTAAGCTATTAACTGGAGATCTTTCCATTGCCGACAAGTAATCATCTTTAGATATGACAGATCAATCAACAGCCTGTTTCAAATTTTGCTTAAGCATTTGATCCAACCATATTCTAGTCGCCCGACCATTACCTTCTCTAAATGGATGAGCAATATTCATTTCAAAATACTTTTCAATTATTTCATCAAAAGAATTATGCTTCATTTCATCAATTATCTCTAAGTTTGATTTTAAAAATATGATTGAGGCAACCGAAAATTACCCTTAGATATATTTACTTCTCTTAATTCTTCAGCAAAAGGAAATACATCTTGATATATGTATTTATGAATAGCTTGTAGACCATTAAATGTTCCAACTTCAACATTCTCAATTATTTTTTGATCCCAAAGCTCACTAACTATTACTTTACTTTTATCAACATTTTCATACATAATAATTCTCCATAACTAAAGATTATGATAGCTTACATGTATTATACTAAATAAAATTATTACTTTTCTAAAAGATCTTCTGCAATATCCAATAATAGTTTCTCTTCGCCTTTAGCTGCCATAAATTGAACACCAAAGTTATCGCCATCAGCATTAACATATGCTGGAACTGAAATTGCTGGTTGTCCGGTAATATTCGCTAACATTGTAAATGGTGTGTATGATAATGACTCTTCAAACATATCCCAAGCAACTTGGTATTTATCATCTGAGTTTTCCACATCTTCCATAACTTTAATAAATTCTGGTGTATGGTAAACTTGATCATAAAACGGTGCCGCTTTAGCAGTCGTCGGTGTTAGGAGTAAATCATATTCCTCGTGGAATGAATGAAGAATATCACTAACCTTATCCCAGTAGTTTAGAGCATCAACTAATTGCCAGCCTTCAACTTCTAGGCCATATTGGTATAGTACCCATGACATTAACTCAATATCAGTACGTTCTATTTCTTTTCCAATTGCACCTTCAATTTGCTTAATCATTGAAGCTGTCTCAACTCCATTAACCATATAGTAAGTTTCCATTAATTCCATACCATCATAATCAGGTACAATGTTCACTACTTCATGGCCCATTGCTTTTAATTTCTCAACCGTTTCTAATAATGCTTTTTTCGCATCTTCAGATACTTCTGAGTTAATTGGTGATACATCATGGTAAGCAATCTTTAATGGACGCTCTCTTTTAATTTTGCTTTCAATATAATTAAATGGTGAAGCAATTGTATTCTTCTTAATCGCATTAAACAATAATCTCGAGTCTTCAACATTATCTGTCATAAAGAAGTTAACTGATGCCCCTTGCCAACCACGGTGTGCAAATGGTCCTGTTGGGATTGCTCCACGCGTTGGTTTAAGCCCGACTAAGCCTGAAAAACTTGCAGGTATCCTAATAGAGCCACCACCATCACTTGCCGCCACTACAGGCGTAAAACCAGCAAGTAACGCAGCCGCAGCTCCACCACTTGAACCACCTGGTGTCTTATCTAATAATAATGGGTTTCTAACTGTCCCGTATAATTCTGAATCACTTATATTTTTAAACGCAAATTCTGGTCCATTAGTTTGTCCCAAAATAATAAAGCCTAAATCTTCAATTGCTTTAACGAAATTATCAGTAATTGGTGCTAGTGCGCCATTTAGTAATTTCGATGCAGCATTCGATGGCTCATTAGCCATGTTCTGACCAATTGCTTTAATTAGAATCGGAATACCTTTAAACTGAGTATCTGAATAATCTTTTTTTGCTTCTTCTAAAGCTTTATCAAAGCGCTCATTAACAACCGCTTTAATCAATACATTACTTTCATTTATTCGCTTAATTGATTGCTCCACTAATTGCGTAGGAGTAATCTCCTTATTCTCCAATAATTCTATATAATTTTTTAGATTCATATATACCTCCAGTAACAATTCTATCATAGACAAATAATATTACTAATGATGTAATCACATACATAGAAATCCGTATCTTGTCATATATCAAGGAATTATTTAATGCAACTAATATAATGTAGATATAGAAAGCAGTGATAATATGAATGCTATTGAAAAGATAATAAATCAAATCAAAATTGATCACCCACTTGAAACTAAAAAAGGGTGGGAACCAATTTTACGAGTCTATCCAGAAACTAAAATACTAATTATTGGACAGGCACCCGGAGTCGTTACCCAAGAGAAGAATGAAGTATTTCTTGATAAAAGTGGTGATCGTTTAAGAGAGTGGATGGGAGTCGATAAAACAAGGTTCTATGATTCAAAAGAAATCTCAATCTTACCAATGGACTTTTATTTCCCAGGAAAAGCTAAATCAGGATCAGGTGATCTCCCACCTAATAAGAATATCGCCAAGAAGTACCATCCAGCTATCATTAAAGAAATGCCTAGCTTAGAGTTAATCATTCTACTCGGTGCTTATGCTAATAAGTATTATTTGAATGAGCATATGGAGAGAAACCTAACTGAAACTGTAAGAAATTATCAAAATTGCTTACCTAAATATTTCCCACTAGTTCACCCTTCTCCACTTAATCAAAGATGGGAAGCTAAGAACCCTTGGTTTCAAAGCGAGGTACTTCCTGCATTTAAGAAACTCGTTCTTGATATATTAAATAAGTAAATTGACTAATGCCATTATGACTGTTAAAATTAGGGTATGGGGATGTCATGGTTTCGACAGGAGTATGCTTGATTTGGAAGGCAGTGGGTGATTACCTACAATCAAACAAAAATAACTGGAAACAGAAATTATAACAACGCGGTGGCTTTCGCTGCCTAAAAGAGTCTAAAAAAGACTTGCGCGCGACTAATTGATTTGTCATTGGTTGGTTAAATCGCGTCAAACACAATGACTACACTTAGTTTAATCTAGGAAACTTCGTGGACAACTTAACTAGATAAACCACCAGTACATCTTGTCTGTCAGTATGCTGTTGGTAATATGACAGAATAAACTGTAGGCTTCCAAATGAGAGGCGATTTCTGGACGCGGGTTCGACTCCCGCCATCTCCACCAATAAACTAATTAATAGGATATTATGTAATTAAAGAACTTATCTTTAATTACATTACATCCTCTTTTTATTTAATAGAGTAACTTCAATATTGAAAGTGAGTCTAATCATTTTCTCTCTTTAAGATATCTAGATTTGAAATTGCATCCATCACTTTTATAATCTCGTCTGATTGATAGAAAATATCTCGATGTGCATTTCCAATTTTTCGTAAGATACCATATTCTACAGCTCGACCTATTAATTTGTTTGATCCTTCTTCATCTTTATATTTAGCTGAAAGTGAATATTGAATTGGTTCATCAAATGGTAAGCGACCAGCATTCTTATATGCTGTACTTGGTATAAAGAAGAAATCACCTGAGTAGAACTGAACTAATTTTGAGTTTGGATCTGGATAGAAGAATGCATCAAATGAGTTCAATCCAACATCTGGACTTGTTGCTGTAAGTGATGTTAAGTAAACGTTCCAGCCTAATAGTGCTCCTGGGTATACTTCAATATCATTATTTTGTGAACCACTTGATCCACCATTTGAGTCTGATGGTGATGAAAACTGCGATGCATAAGCACCATCAGGGAATGACGCTGCTTCTTCTTTTTCATAGTTTGGCGTAACAATATAAGCTGTGTCCGCTGTTTTTAATTGATTAGATCCATCAATAAAGTCAATACTTGCTGTTGCGGTATTAACAACTTTTGTAAATGGAACAATCTCAGTATCAAGACTAGCAACAATTGTAAAATTCAAGTTGAAGTAGTAGTCTTCATCTTCATTCATATTTGAATCAAATAACCAGACTAACTCTTCGCCAATAGTTGGTTCTTGCCCAGAACTATTAGATACATATGTAAATCCTTCTGGTAATTTGTAAGTAAATTTAATTTGTTTATTCTTATCAGTTTTTAAAGTACCACTTTCTAGTTTCATAACTGAGATACCTGTTGAGAATACTGCGGTATCTTCATATCTAACACTAGATTTAGTAACTAACTTATCATCAATTAAAATACCATCAAGGATATTTGTTAAAGATACGTTAGCGTCGGCACTTAATGTTACTGATTCACTCATTTTCTTAAGTTCTAGATTAGTTGCTTCAATACTTGCTTCAATATCAAGTTCAACATTATTTAAAGCTGAACCATTAACTGTTGTAATTTTAATTGAAACACTTGACTAAATCCCACCAGCTAATAATTCAAAGTGATAAGTTAGTGTTAACTTGTCTTCATCAAAGACTGGTAGTTGACCATTAATTTTTAATTCTTCTAAGTCTTGATCAAAGATGATTGTTGAACCATTAATTTCTTTCGGTAGTGATATAACTAATGTCACATCTTCATAAAAATCTTTAGTACCTTCTGCTGTTACATATAACTGAAATTGAGCACTAAATCCAACTGGGATAATATCTGATGATTTAGTTAATAGTAAATGAATATTACCACTAACTACTTCTTTCTCAAGTTCATCAAGCGTAACTTTATCAACTGTTGATAATTTGTCAGTTACTTCTTCTTCAACTACTTGGTCTTTTTTCTAATCAATTTCTTTTTCGATATTATCTTCTTTGATATCAGTATCCACTACTTCATCAATAATATCCTCTTCAACTTTTTCTGTACTATCAATTTGTTCATCCGATAAAATTTCGGTCTAGCTAATTTCTAATTGTTCTTCATTAGCAAATACACCATTACCTTGGATTAGCAACAAAACTGAAAGTAACAGACATGCTATCTTCTTAAACTGTTTAATTATTTTTCTCCGTCCTTTGTAATCTTCTTTATTACTATTGCAAATCTATATGCTTTGATTTACATCTGAATCAACTAAACATAAACTTATTTAGCCTTCTTCTTAATCGCCATATACTTAATCAACACCACTGGATAAAATTTTATAAAATTGTTTTTATCTTTATCAAAATTAAACCTAAGTTTTATGCCACCTCCATATGTCAATCTACTCAATCTGATTAAAATCAATAATCATGGTGTTACTTTGCAAATAGTAGCTAAACACTTATAAAACCTTAATAAATCAGTAATTTCTAATTGAAATTAAATGTTTATTACTCTCTACTGCGCATCTACTATAACACTATTAGTGTGCGTTTGTGAAATCTAATCATACTTAAAGTGTTTCAATGGTGTTTTTAAGTGTTTATATTCACTATGACACTTCATTTTTTCCTAGCGAAAAAAGACTTCTGATTTCTATTAATCAGTTATTTTTGATATACTTAAGAATACGGGAGTTGAGATAATGCAAAGAATTAAAGTTAACAATATTTCCAATGAATATAGGAATATCCTTTGGGGAAGAAAGTATTTCGATGATATGGATTCTTTCATAAGTTTTTCTTATGAAACTAGTAATGAAGAGTTAATTATCCAGTCAAAAATGAAATATTATTATTCACATTTTAATCCTATAATTAAACTTATTGGTGATAGAATCGAGTTTTCATGTAATTGTGATTTTCATAAAGATCATAGTGCCTGTGGACATGTGGTCGCAACAATTTTACTTTATAACAACTTCAGATTTGATAATGAGATTGAATCTTTATCTGAGAAAGATTTCTTAGAGATTAAGGAATACTTACAAAATAAAAAGCAACGTGAACAAGAAGAAATGAAACTAAAGCGCGAGTATGAGAAGAAGCGCCAAATATCTTCGCAAATAATTGAAATATTTAATTCTGATGAATTAATTAAGATTGATATTATTACCAATAAATCTTTAAATCATCTACAGTTTGAGTTTTCAATTAATAATCAAGCTAATACTTATTCAAATCGTAATGATACTTCACTTGAAATTCTTTTAAGAGCTAAAGTTGGATCAGATAAGATGTATGTCATTAAGGACTTTAAAGAATTCTTCGATAATCTTATGGCTGCCAAACTACATAGTTATGGAGCTAACTTAGAATTTATTCATACAAGAAATGCCTTTGAAGATGTTACGATTGAAGTTCTTCCAGGACTTCATCAACTACATGATCAATTAAATGAGAATGCATCTGTAATGAAGGCCTTTGAAATTAGCCTCGATGATTTAGATTATGTATTTAACTTACTAAAAGACTATCCAAATGAATATATGAATATTGATCTCTTAGAAGCCGACTATATTATTGATTTAAAAGTTGAACAGATTAATGATGATGAGTACAAGGTTGCGATTGAATCAGAATCATCAATCATTACTACTAACTACTCCATCTTTGATATCAACCAAGACTATA
Source organism: Erysipelothrix sp. (assembly GCA_012735275.1). GTDB lineage: Bacteria > Bacillota_I > Bacilli_A > Erysipelotrichales > Erysipelotrichaceae > JAAZDN01. Next base: position 4,126 of record JAAYHR010000050.1, on the reverse strand, counting down.
TTAAGCGCATGCGCTTTAGTGATGAGAAATCTTTCCGTTTCGCTAAGTTACTCTTAGAAACAGACTATACGATTTTCTCTAAACTTGAACTAGACCAAGTTTTAAGCCTCTTAGACCCATCACAAGTAAAAATAGATGGATATACTATCGGATCTAATAAACAGCTTGAATGCGACCTATTTATTGATATTGATAATGATGATATTACTGTTACAAGTAAAGTTGAGTTTGATAATCAAGAACTGAATATCTTCCATCCTAAAGTTGATCATGATTTAAATATAAGTAAGATTAAGTACTTACTAAGTTCTTATAAATCATCACGAGTTAACGGGATTGTTAGATTATCACTTGATAATCAAGAGACTTACTTATTCTTAGATCAAGGTGTTCACTACCTACAAGCCTTAGCTAATGTTTATATCAATGAATCACTAAGAAATATAAAAGAGCCAACACCAATGGAAATGCAAATTGGCGTTAGCGTCGATAATGGTTTATTAAAAGTTGATGTAAACTCTATTCAATTTAATAAGGATGAACTATTAGAGATTGTGGAACAGTATCGTAAGAAAAAGAAATTCTTTAAACTAAAATCAGGTGAAGTATTAAATCTAGCGGCACCAGAATTAATCGAACTTGATAAACTAGTCTCATCAGTTGGTTTAAATATTAAAGATGTGACTGAAGGTGATATGCAACTACCACTCTTTAGATCACTGCAAGTTGAGAGTGAGTTAAAAGAGTTAGAAACCATCAACTTTGATATTGATAATGAGTTAGCAACCTTCAATAAAAACTTTAAAGAACAAAAACTTGATAATATTACTATCCATCACCAGTATCAAGATATCTTAAAAGATTATCAAAAGCATGGTGTTAAGTGGATGAAGTTACTAGCAAGTTATGGCTTTAACGGAATCTTAGCTGATGATATGGGACTAGGTAAAACCCTCCAAGTTATTTCACTGCTTGAAGACTATGATAAGTCTAAACCAAGTATTGTGGTTGCGCCTGCATCACTACTCTTTAACTGGGAGGATGAGTTATTAAAGTTTGATTCCAATCTAACTGTAACTGTCGTCCATGGTTCAAAAGAATTACGCCTAGAGCAAATTAGCCGAGCACATAAAACTAATCTAGTCATCACAACTTATGACTACTTAAGAAATGATTATGAAGCTTATGAAGATATTGACTTTGGCTTTCTAATTATTGATGAAGCACAATACATTAAAAATCAAAGAACACAAACAGCCAAAGCAGTTAAGAAATTAAAGTCAGACCACCGACTAGCACTAACCGGTACTCCAATTGAGAATACCCTAGCTGAGTTATGGTCAATCTTTGACTTTATTATGCCAGGCTACTTATATACTTACGCTTACTTTAAACGTAACTTTGAAACACCAATCATTAAAGAAAATGATGAGTATGCACAGAAGCGCTTAAGAGCCATGGTTGAACCATTTATCTTAAGAAGAATAAAACAAGACGTACTAAAAGATCTTCCTGAGAAGATTGAGAAAGTCCTACGTGTTGAATTCTCTGAGGAAGAAGAAAAAATCTACCTAGCAAAACTGGCACAAGGTTCAAAAGAAATTCGCGAGATTCTTAATGCTGATAAGGTTGATAACATTTATATCTTAAAACTCTTAACTGAGCTAAGACAATTATGTATTGATCCAAGATTACTTTATGATGACATTACTGAAGTATCATCGAAAATTAAAGCCTGTATAGAACTATTAGAATCATTTAAATATTCTAATCAGAAGACACTGCTTTTCTCATCATTCACTAAATCATTAGAGTTAATTGAAGCTGAACTAAACGCTAATAATATTTCCTATTACAAGCTAACTGGTGCCAATACTAAAGAGGAACGTCGCCAACTTGTTGATGCTTTCCAAAATGATGATACCCTAGTCTTCCTAATTTCGCTTAAAGCAGCTGGAGTTGGATTAAACTTAACCGCAGCCGAAAACGTCATTCACTTTGATCCATGGTGGAATATTGCCGCTGAGAATCAAGCCAGTGACCGTGCTTATCGAATTGGACAAACTAAGACCGTTCAAGTTATTAAGCTAATTATTAAGAATTCAATTGAAGAAAAAATTCTTGCTATGCAAGCGCGTAAGCAAGAAATATCAGATATCTTTGTCGAAGGTGCAAGTGGAAGTTTCGCTTCACTATCAAAAGATGATATCCTAGATTTATTTAACAAATAAGAAAATACTAAAAAAAGGAGAAGTGGTTTATTAACCCCTTCTCCTTTTAGTCTTTATTAATTTCTATCTAAGTTTCTTAGTAAGCGTAAACCACTGATAATAACTAATACTGTTGATCCTTCATGAACAATTACTGCACCTGACATTGGAAGATTAGTAATCATATTAGATATGACTAAGAATAAGACAACTCCCATTGCAAAGATAATATTTTGAATAACAACTTTTCTTAATTGACGCGATACCTTATATGTATATTGAATATTTGCTAAGTCATTTTTCATTAAGACAGCATCGGCAGATTCAATTGCGATATCTGTTCCTGATCCCATAGCAATCCCAATATCAGCTGTAACTAGAGCTGGAGCATCATTAACGCCATCTCCAACCATTGATACGACCCCAAACTGAGCTTTTAAATCCTTAATTATATCAGCCTTATCACTTGGTAAAACATCGGCCATAACCATATCAATACCTAACTCTTTCGCAATAGCTTCACCCGTTAACTTTGAGTCACCAGTAATCATAACTGTTTTAATACCCATTTGCTTAAAGTAATTAATTGCGGCTTTAGCGGAAGCTTTTGGTTGATCTTGAATTGCGATTAAAACCTTAACTTGATCATAGACTGAGAATAAGACCACTGTCTTACCTTGTGATTCTAGTTGATCTTTAATCCCTTTAACATGATCATTATGTTCTAAGGCCGTTGGTTTGGTAATTTTATAGATCTTACTTTCATAATTGGCTTCTAAACCAACTCCAAGAATATTTTTCGCATCAAGTTCGATTAATTCTGAACCATCAAAATGTTTAATAATTGCGGTTGCGAGTGGATGGTTAGATCCATGTTCCATTGAATAAATTAAATTTACATAGTGTTTATTTAAATCTTCATCTGTATCAATATAAACAATATCGACAACTTGCGGTTTACCTTCAGTAAGCGTCCCAGTTTTATCAAAGGCTATTGCTTTAACATCTGAGAAGTTTGATAAGAATGATCCACCTTTAAAGAGAACACCATGTCGAGCAAGATTACTGATTGCTGATAGAGTTGCGGGAATATCTGTCGCCGCTAGCGCACATGGTGAAACACCAATTAAGTAAACCATTGTCCGGTAGAAACTTTCATCTGCTCCCCATTTAAATAAATATAGTCCCATTAAGTAGAAGACTGGTGCAAAGAGTAATGCGATTATGACATAGATTGGTTCAATCCTTTTAATCATTGTTGCGGTTTTTGAAAGATTGGTTTGCGTTTGACTGACCACTTCAATAATTTTCGCAATAACTGTTTCACTTGAATCCTTAGTAACTTCAAAGGTAAAGACACCATCACCATTGATCGTCCCACCAAATACTTCTGATCCTTCAACTACTTCAACTGGAATTGACTCGCCGGTAATTGCTGATTGATCAATTGAAGAGTAGCCTTCAATAACTAATCCATCGGTTGCGATTTGATCACCATTTAAGACGCGAATCTGATCACCTATTTTTAAATCCTCGACTGCGACAATTTCTAGATCACCATTAGCTAAGATTCTTCGCGCTTGGGTTGGATTTAATTGGAGTAAACTTGTAATCTCACGCTTACTCTTATTTTCTGCATAGTGTTCTAAGAAATGAGCACCAGTAAATATAATCATTAATAAAGCAGCTTCTCCATATTCTTTAATTGAAATTGCACCAAGGGCACCAACGGTCATAAGGATATGAATGTTGGGTGTAAATCTTTTACGTTTGATTGTTTTCTTAACAGTATCTTCAATACCTTCATAAATCATCATGTAACCTGATAATATAAATGCTATAAACAGTAATAATCCATTATTACTAATTAATCCTAATATATAAAGAAGGACCCCTAAAAAATATGCAATAATTGA